>CAYTUA010000022.1:0-7798 GCA_964440855.1 uncultured Lentimicrobiaceae bacterium | reverse complement strand
CGGCTTGTATGATTTTTTTTTTTAAGCCGCCTGTACGGCGGGAAACATTTTTCAAGAGAAGGTAAAGGATAGCAGGCTTTTCTAAGCCGCCTGTACGGCGGTAAACCTTTTTTCCATTCAAAAAGCATTGGTTCAAAGTTTCTAAGCCGCCTGTACGGCGGTAAACAGCAACATTACAATAAAAAAATAAGGTTCAGCAAATAGTTAATAGAAATTGGCCCAAAAAACTAAAAAAATTAGCCGGGTTGCAACTTTTTGATTTCTTTACAAATTTTATTAGAGTGTTTTTTTTGGTTAAAACAACGGTACTGTCGTTTTATTGCTTAACCCATAGCATGAATACAAGCCTATTTGCGGTTCCTCCATTAACTGCGTATCAATAAACAATCTGAATCGCTCCCCATTTGTTTGACTGGCCATATTGATATAAGGAAGTTTGCTTAGTTGCTCTTTAAAACTTTCAAAATGCTCCATGGCCTGTTGCATTGTTTCTCCTTTGCGTTTGGCCCTTCGTCTTGCAAGTTTTTCCTTGTTGCCTTTTAGTTTGATATGTTTGAAACATGCATGCCCTGCTAATTTTTCCGGTACAGGCTTAATTTCTAGCACATACACATAGTCAATGAGCCGGTTCAGCCATTTTTCACACTGCATTTCCTCCAAGGCTTGCTTATCCTCTGAAAACAGTCGTAGTTTTGTTCCGAGAGAAAACTTATCTGCATCGTATTCAGGAAACGCCACTCCAATTGCAGATGCATTTTCCGAATTCTTGGTTTTCACCAATGCAAGGTGAATCTGTTGATAGAGCTTTTGCCAGATGAAATACAAACTAACGTCTTCTTGTGGCAATAGTGTTAGCTCTTGATAATATTTCATCATTAGTCATCCTTTCCACCGAATACGCCACCGCGGATAAGCGTTGCTATGATAAAATGTTGCTGTTTTTCCGGGACATCTTTGGAATTGTTCAACCATTTACCCAGCAAGGTGTAAAAATCATTTTTCGTTTCTCGGTGAGCTTCTCCGCGAGAGGTAACCGAACCATAAGGCTCAACGGCAATAGGTCGTATACTTCCAGCTTCAGTGGCATACCATGTATCAATCGTTCGTAATGCATTCCCAATTTTTTCAGAATGCATTGCTGCACAATCGTTCAACTTGAACAATATTCTCGATTTTTCACCATCTGGAATATCGAGCACCATTTCCTGTGACGGCCAAACGCGCTGTCCTAATAAACCCATCTTTGCATAAGCGGTTACTTCGATATACTCAAAACTATTACCGCTTAGTCCTTTTCGGATTACTACGACAAGTTGCGCCAAATCAGTGCCATCGGCTGGTGAGGTAAAATTATCTAAAGCATAGTCATAAGCATTAAACTCCCAAAGTTGCTCGCGATATTTCACATGAATTTTTATACTATCAGCACCAACTCGATTACGCCACAGGAATCGACCATTAACGATATTATTTGCATAACGTGTCGCCAACTCGTTAAATTGGTAATTATCTCTATAAGCAGCAGTAGCACTAATTAAACCCTCTTCATATTCGGGGGAATTGCAGGCTGTTGGCTGATCAAGTTGCCCCATAATTTTTAACGAAAAGCTCACCCTCAGCGTATCTGCATCATGAGGTAAAGCAGCATCATCTCCCCATGACAAATTGGGCTTGGATTTGTCTTCCTGTTTTGCTCCATATTGGCTGTGCGTAGCCCGATTCCGTTTATCATGAAGCGTAATGGTTTTCCATTGATCAGGCTTACCAATATCATCCCATAAACCTGATGTCATTAGGGCATCGGATGCTTCGAGCTTTCGGCTAAATGCTAATACTGATGGAATTTTTGATGAAGATTTCGTTGCCATAATTTATACCTCCTTTTAAAGTGAACTCAAAAAATCATCTTCTATTTCGTTATCAAGGCTACTTATGTTTGACTCTGCTGTTTGATCCTTAACTGGCTGACCTTGCCGACATAAATACCAGCCCTGTTCATAATGGTATTGCCACAATATGTCGGATACATTCTGTATACGATGCAAGCTGCGCCATTCACCTATGCTATGTGTAACTTCAACAAAACAAAATGGAAAATTTGGGTCTCTGGTGTTGGCGACTTCCCCAGGTGGGTAAAGCGGGCCAATAGCTTTATATCCGCAGGTTATTGGAACTAGCCACCCTTTCGCCGGTTTATCAAGTCGGATCCATTCTGCTTTGGCTTTCTCATTTGGCTCCTGTTCAGTTCCATTCATTAATGGCTTTGCCTGGTATTTCATCGCTGAAAAATCCAACCAGGCATCGATGAATTCAGCATCCGGGTTTCTTTGCTTTTTTTGCTGATAATATTCAGCAAACAGGTCTGTACGATCCATCAAAACAAATCCAGGTAACAGCAAGCGCTTAATTTGTCGCATTTGTTTTTTTTGCTCTTCAGAATCATTTTTTTCCTTCAATACATGTACCGACTGAATGCGTTGAATAAAACCCCCGGCCAGACGATGTTGATAAGCTAATAAAATGAGAAGTTTTTTAAGTGCACCAATTTTGTCCGGACGGCTGATCGTGAAGCTTGGAAATTCCATGATGAGCGAAACGCTCATACTCATTTTTCCTTCTTCAATAATTGAAGGAGAATTTTTTGCTTTCTCCCGTCCTTTATTATCTTTGCCCTTTTCTCTAGGAGGATTTTTCGTTTGAGCAAAAACATAATCCCCATACCCTCTGGGCTGATAGGCATGCAATTGATGTTTGTGACAAATCACGGCACAACCTTGCAGCTGTAACTGTCGGCTTTGATTGATTTTTCTGGACAGGGCATGTCCAAAGCCCAGAAAATGTGTAACCGCCGGAAACCCATAGGTGAAACCGGCGATGCAATTTGCACGCTGCACATCCATACGTTCAAAAATAATGTAAGCACTACTCATGCTTTTTCTCCCTCAATTGAAGTTGTTTTTCATTTAACGTGGAGGTGGTGATGGAATTAAACTCCCGCAACAACGGGATAAATAATTTTCGCCAATATCTTTCTTGTGCACTGCCCAGAGTAAGTTTCGGATGTTTGAGTTGTTTATTCACCCATTTTGCAAAATCATTGGAAATATCTGTTTGCCAATCAACATCAGCTCTACTGGTTTGCCAATCTTTATCATTTCTAAAAGGATCAAGCCAATATTGCTGGTTGGCAGGCAATCTGGACTCCAGCGACCAACCGGCATCGTGTTTAAGCCCATGTATCTGGGCTACATGATCAAACACTGCATCGGCAGTTTCCGTAATCAATTCGAAAATGAGTTGTTTTCGATGTAAATTAACGCTGAGTTCTTTGAATTTAATAGCCAATAATAACTTCTTTAGTTTTTCCAGCGGCTCTTTAGCTTGATACCCCAGCTCTCTGTTGAAAATACTTTTTATTTTAGTTGGCGGTTTGAGTTGTTTTTCCCATTGCGGAGGTACAGCAGGTAATAAAGTAAATTGGCCTCTTCTTTTACCATTTAAATTAGAAACATTCTGGTGATTGGTTTGTGTAATTTTTAAAACAGCTGTTTTATGGAATAAAGCATCAACTTGATCAGAAAATAAGCCCTTGTTTTTTGCTTTACGAGCAGTCATATTTTCCTGCCGGGTTTGCCAAACACGGTCATAAATAATTTGCGCCATACTGGAGGAGGCAAGCGGCGTTAACAGGTGATAATTCGAGTCAACCGGGAAATAAACTTGCTTTAAAAACTCATGAGATGATTTCCGTTTTTCATTAAAAGCCAAACTGAATTGTTCCTGCCATTTTTTGAGCTGGGCTTCATTTTTTGCAAACGGCTTTAGTATAGACTGGTCTTCACAAATTAGTTTTCCCAGTAATTCGCCATCGCAATCTAGTTGTAAAAACTCGGCAACAGGTGCATACTCAGCTGTAGAGTATGCAAAATCCATTGGTAGTTTTGAAGCACAATTGGTAGTCACCAAAATTTGTTTATTTGATGTTGATTCAAAAGTATTAACCTTAATATTTGATCCTTTTGCACTGGAATGCGTTAGCTTGGAGACATGAGTTACATCCAGCACAACGCCTGCCGATTTTTTTGCCGCATCATCTAGCCACTGATTGATTTCGTATTTTTCAAGGGCCTGTTGTTTTGATTGTTGAATTTTTTTAGTTATATCTGAATGTGATGTTGCCAATGAAGCCAGTATTTTTCTCGTTTTATTATCATTATCTTTTTCAAGTCTTTCTTCCAAAATATCGATACAGGCAGATTTAAAACCATCTTGCTTAATTGTTTTATGCAATAACTCCTTTATGTTGCTTATTTTTTTTGTTAAGGCATTTTTTAATTCAATTTCGCTCATATCATCTTCAAAGCACATTACTGCATGAACAACTCCAGCCTGCGCATCGTTAGCTGGCTCACCTGCGCCACTTAGCAAAGAAGCGAGTCTATGTAACTTACCTTTTATCCATTGATTGTACTCAATGGCATCCTCTTGTTTGCTGATGTTTTCAATTTCTGTTTTAAGTTCCCCTTTCCTTGCCTCCGAAAGAATTTTTTTGCACTCAAAAACTATGGACTTTTCTATTTTATCTCTAAAAAATTTATTAATAGTTTCTATAACTTTTGCATTTTCCATTTTGTTTACCTCACCCTATTTCAAATTTCTTTAAACACTCCTAGCATAGGTGAATAACACCAATTGGCAATCTCGTCTGGATACTCCAGCAAACGCACTTCGCCAAAACAATGGCTAACATATCTCAATGACCGATCAAACTGTTCCGATAGTTCTTCGTACCGTCTTCGTACATCCATCCCAAACCACGGTTGATTGCCTTCAGCAATTTGAATATCAATATTTGAGATGTTGGAAACATCAGCATATTCAATCGGATAAACCTGTTCATTTTTGGTCTGCCATATGGGCTGTTCATTCTCTTCATCCAAATAAAAACAATAAGCCTGATCCGGGGAGGATTTTCTAAACGGTTGTCTGCGCTGTAGTTCAGCGCACCAAGTTACCTGATTTTTCCACCACAACCGCGCATGGTTTTCCTGCTGATTATCACCCAACAGCTTTTCGCGATAGGCGATATGTTCCAGCGTGACAAGATTAGAAAACGGCGGCGTTCTTTCGTCTTGTGTTAAAACTTTGAGCTGAATGCTTGGAGTCGAATTTGGTTGACTAAATTGATCAACATGCAAAATGTCATGTAAATCATGGCTACGCAGTTTGCGATTCTCCGCTTCAAAACCAGGTTTCTCATAAGCAATTTCCCTTCCTTGTAAGGCGCGGATGTTTTTCGACAAAACATATAAATTTTCTGTTTTGGTGGGCTGTTTCCTGTGCCGCTGTATTCGCCCCGCCGACTGAATGAGTGAGCGCATTGAGCTGGGCTCGACAATTGCCCAGTCGTAATCGTGGTCTCGGCCTATTTCGGCAACCGAGGTTGCCAATACCACAAAAAGATGATTTTTTTCACTGTTGTTTCTTATCGCCCACTCTATTTCTGGCATATGCCATATTGATAGGGGATCTTTACGGCTAAGCGCCAGGTCCAGTTTACTTTCAATAAATGCCCGTTGCACCAGGGGGTATTGGCTGTGATAGACGCAATAGTAAATTCTATAATTCTTTTGGGCAACATGTGCATAAAGATTTCGAGAGACGGCGACCAATGGATTGATATTGGCCATCCTAACCAAACCAATCGAAACCTTTTTTCCCGACTCATGACGCTGATGATTCTCGGCATGTAATGCTACCATATTGTGCTGAATCGTCCGAGCAATGCATTCAATAGGCGAGGTGTCAGTTGCCGTCAATATATCAATCAATTTAGCTTTACGCAGGACTATTGCCACACGATTTAAGTTGGCAACTCTTTTTTTAACAAAATCGTCGTGCGATTTGATAAAAAGCTGTATGTCCCGTACTTCGGTTGTGGTAGCTCCAAACTCATCGAACCAGGCACAAACAATGGAGCTTGTTGATTCATGCCCGTTCGTGCCAGCATTGTAGGATTGCCGTCCTTTCTGATAAGCTTCAAAGAGCGCGTAAGCAAGTGCAGGCGGCATAGTTGCAGTAGAAAGCAAAACCTTAGCACCCAATAAGCCGGCCCAGTTCACTAGACGGGCCAATGCTGGCAAATCATTCAAATCAAATTCGTCCGGCTCATCCAGGATTAAATCGGATGTTAATAACCTCAGCATCGGCACGATTTGCCAACCGCCACGAGCACCCTCGGTTGCCGGGGTTAAATGGTCGATGGTGCTCACCAATATCGGAGCATGCAGCAATTTTTGCGCTTTCGCATTATGATTAAACCACTTATCGAGCAAGCCTCTGTAAATAATGGTGTCGTAGATAAGCTCATAACCCTTGTTATCCAGCCCTATATCCAGGCTTTCACTGCCTCTTGTGAATAAGGGAGCGTCATCTGCGGGAGTAGATTGGTTCAAGCGCTGGACGGCTTGGGAGCCAATTAACGTAGCTATATCACCATCGTCTAACTGCAGTCTCTCTTTAAGGGATTTTCCGGTTTGTAGCGTCAAGGTGCGTAAACCCAGGGCAACGCTAAAACGGCAACCCTCTACCTCATCTGCCAAACCATATATGATTCTTGCATTGGCAATAGTTTTTCCTTTACCGGTAGAAGCCATATTGATACCAAAAAAGCCTTTTCTTTGTGTGGCATTTTGAAGTTTTTTTGCCGTTTGATAAGCCTTATCTTGCCACTGATACTCTGTACCACCTCCAAGTCCTCTCAATAATATTTTATTGTCGTCGTTTACAGTCGGTAATTCATCGCGAAACCGTGGTAATGATTTGGCAAATAAATAGGCATAGTGAGCGACTCCGACATTATGCTCATCAAGCTTCTGTTTAAATTGTTTATGCTCATCAGTATTGGCATAGGCCTGATAATTGAAACTTTGCCAATCAGGCGTTGTGTTCATTGCCGAGTAATGATGGTCAGATAACATCAACGCCAGGCGCGATAAGTGCATCATAAATGGCTGACTAAACCAATCTATGTCAATTAAACCCAAGCAACGCAAAACACGCTTGGAAAGCTGCCCTGCTTTCTGTTGCCAGGTTTTGCTGGAACAAGGTATACTTTTTGAAAAAGACCAGTTCTTAGTTCTGGTATTGTTGCCCCAATTGGGGTTATTGCTATTGATGGAATTCCATAATGGATCAAATTCGGTTATCGGCCAATCATTGATATTTGAAATGCTTGGTTCGTTGTCACCTATCTTTGGGTAAACCGGTAAACGATGGTGTGAAACAATTAACCAGGCAACAACTTTGGCAAAGGCTGGTAAATTTTCTATTGGGTTATTAAACTCGAATGCTTGCGGGTCATCAATGATGGTTTGTTCCAGCACTCGTTGTTCATCGTTCACATCAATAATTGCCAGCCTCTTGAGCCACTGTTCATCGCTAAATTCAGCCACAAAAGCCTGAAACAATCTCAAGGAAACCCACTCATGTCGATAAGGCTCGAATTTTTTCCCTTTAATGTTTTGGTTCAATTTGTCCTGAAATAAATCATTGGCTTTGCCAAAGTCATGAAATAAGCCTGCAATACCTGCTGCAACTGCTATTACTTCAGTTGTTCGCCAACCTTTTTCCCATTTTTTATGATTAAGATCGGCTGTCGTACTATTCACCGGCACTATACCTTTTTCATCAAACTTCCTTTTATTGCCCACCACCCATAAAAACTGGCTTCTTGATCTGCTTCTTATCCAATGGCAGGAAACTGAAGTGCTTTTTGTGGCAGTCTGACGTAGCATTT
>CAYTUA010000021.1:0-4859 GCA_964440855.1 uncultured Lentimicrobiaceae bacterium | reverse complement strand
CTCGCCTGACCACCACCAGGACCAATCCTGCTTGTAAACTTCCACTTTGAGGCTGGCCGATTGAATCCGCTTTTCATTTGCGCTAAGCATCGCCACTTCAAACACCTGGCTTGTATCAGTAAGCAAATAGCCTGATCCAGCAGGTTCGGGAGGCAGAAGGCCTACATAGCGATCATACGGATTAAAAACCATACTGTGAATGGCAGTTGTAAAGTCGCCCCCCTTTTCCATAGCCCTTGCAACAAACTGTACATTGAGTTTGCCGGGACCCTTCATATAATCAGGGATGTTGAGCGCAAAATCCAGCAGACCCTGTGCATTCGTTTCACCTTGGTGCACCAGCATGCTTTCGTCGCTCCAATACCGGCTTGGGTCTTCAAAAGTATAGTGTTGAAAACCCTTTGGTTTTATTTTCGATTTGGTGAAGTTCATATTCACCGTTGTTTCCAGGCCTGCTGCCGGACTACCATGCAACCAGTTTACAGCCAACTTAACTGCCCGCTGGCGTTCATTGGTTTGGATGATTGAATCGCCAAAATCAAAATTCACTTTCAACCGGTTTGGTTTGATTGTTTCAACCCGGACAGCATGTTCAAAACGCGATGCTCCAGCTGTAACAACTATATTCCAGCGACCTGTCGGCATTTCGGCTTTGGTAGGAACACGGAAAACATACAACCCCTTGACAGCCTTGTTATTTGTTTGTTTGTGAATTAATTGATTTCGTGCATTATACACCTCAATAACAGCCGGATAATTATCTGGTAAGTTGATATTGGTTGACTGAAGCATAAAAGCAGCATGGATGGTATCACCGGGCCGGTAAACGCCCCTTTCGGTGTAAATATAGCCTTTCATACCCTGCTGTAATTGCTTTCCCGACACATCAAACCTGCTTAATGAAAGTGCTGAACCACCCTCCATCTTCACATAAGCAAACTGCCCCTGATAGGATGCCACTGCCACAAATGGTTCAAGCAGATCAGCCTTCAGGCTGAGGCTTCCATCGGCGGCTGTTTGTCCCGAAGCTATAAGCTGCTGTTGGTAGTCGAAAAGCTGCACATTGACACCAGCAACAGCTTTTGCGGTTTCCAGATTGGTGGCATACAACACAAACTCCCTGGATGCAATGTCTTTGTCTTTAACAATCAAACCCAGATTTGAGGCCATCACATTGCGGCTTGCAAACCTTTCATAATAATAATAGGAATTGCTGCAAGGATTATCGCTATCACGCCAACTAAAGTCAGGTGGATAATAATAATCGGGGCTGTACCAGGATGAACCTGACCAATTGGCCAAATCGTTGGCTGTGATTGCATCACTTGAAGGGCCCTCCATTGGCAACTCCTGCTCGTCTGTTTCGCAGGGCAGCAGCGCATGCTGTCGGGAAAATCGCAGATACACCCTGAAAAGGGAAGCTTCCTTGTCCTTCATCAATTCATCCAGGTCGATACTGAAATTATTCCATTGGTTTAGATTGCGACCTTTGTCGTCATCCAATCGCAGATGCTTACGGGCAATCAACCTGCCTGTTGATTTCAGGTATTCGCTCTCTGAAAGGGAGTTTGATTGCAGAAATTGCAACATATTGTCCGCAAAAACCTGCACCACTTCCACATCAACAGCTTTCAAACCAATGGCTTGAAAGGTCAATTGGCGGTTGCTATTGCCCACCATTATCACACCTTTTCCACTAAACCGAACTTCAGGAGGCGGCAAATCGAAATTGATACGGCTTTGATAGTCGCGCTGAAGTTTATTGCCATTAGCATTTTCGATGCCAGCAGCCACCAACAGCTCAAATGATCCGGTAAGCCGCTCATCCGGGAAAAGACTGACAATATTGTTTTCTGTTTTTATGGTAAATAATTTATCCTCTATCGAAAACAATCCCTGCTTCATTTGCCCGCTATTTATGATGTCAGAAAACTGTATGTGAACTGCCTGATCAGGAAAATTGACCACCTGAACGCGTTCCACAGCAAAATGTCCGCTTGCCGGTATGTCCAGCTCCATCGATCCTTTGCTCTGACTTCCAACCTGTTGTCCGTCCCAGACAAATTGCAATTGCCTTTGGACTTCCAGACGGGTTATCTGATCGGATTGCAACTTGTATTCCTGCGGCTTATCGGTTTCAACAATTTGAAAACCGATGGCCTTTTTATCGAGTGTAAGCGAAAAAGCTTTTTGTTCAGGTTTTTCAACAGGTTCAGAAAACCGGATCAACACCTCAAACAAATATGCCGGATCATCTGTTCTTTCAAGCGGGGTCAACTTAGGTTCACCAACGGAAAAACTGAGGGGCAAGGTTTGAATGTTGAAGGTAAAAACCTTTAAATCAGCCGGAACTTCGATCAATTTATGGAGTTGAAAACTAACCTTGATGTCGCGATCGCGGGGCCACGCTTTCTCAGGAATAAAGCTGAAGCGTGTTTCGCTGATGCGATAGCTCACCCCTTGCACCGGCGGATCAAAGGCAAAGAGTGTCTGGCCCAACTCATTCCCTGGTTCAGCTGTTGGCAAGGTAGGCACAGATGCAAGATCGACAATTAGTGGCGCATCACCGCTAACAAATCCTGTTGTAAAGCCTGCAATATAGGCTTTTAAATCATCATAACTTGCAGGCTCGGTTTTGTCTTTGCAGGCATTCAGGCTGAAAAACAGCACAAAAGCAATGATCAGGGTGCGTTTCATGGTAAATAATTTTGGTTCCGTGTTTATTCCGCTAAAAGTACAGATTTTTGGTTGAGCAGGCTGCCCGATTGCATGGGCATTTTTGAACAAATTATCAGGTTGGGATTTTTGTTGCTTTGAAGAGTGAAGACACACCATGCGAAAGAAAGCCCTTTGTTCAGTTTGTTCAGTGTATTGAATAAAATTTGGTAGTTTTGTTCAGTACAAACCTATTGAAGTTTCAAAATGCTTGATTAAGCAGTTCTAAAGCAATGATGTGTACTTTCATCAATTTTCCAGATCAATATAGCAGCAACCAAGCTGAAACCCTAAATCTATAACTTCCCCTGCAACCAGCCTATCTTTTCCGTTTCCCTGTGATCAAACTGAGGCACAAATGGTTTTATATCCAGCAAGGGAGTTTCGTCCAGCATATCGGCACCATTGAAATAAAGGCGGTTTTCTTCAACTCTGACAAGTTCTACGACTGACATCCCAATCGGATTGGGCCTTCTCGGGCTTCGTATGGAAAAAACGCCATGTTTTTGATCATCCAGAAATGGCTTTTGCATCATGGGGGCCTCCCTAGACTTATGAAAGTGATATATCAAAATGATGTGCGAAAAAGCCGTCAGGTCGGTAAGGCCTTCGACAAATTGTTCGCTGATTTCGGCTACAGCCAGAACGCTTTTCTGTGCCAATGCAGCCTGAATGGGCATGCCCAAAGTTTCGGTGTATTGGGTACGGATGATGCCAATGGGTTCGTAATTAATGGATTCCATACAATTTATGGTTGTTTATTCTACCGTGTCAATCGGCTGTTTCAATTTTATTCACACACCAAGGCAATTAATTACACTGCAAGCTCGCGCCTGTACAATTGAATGGTGTTCTCAATGCCATAGTACAATGCTTCACTAACCAATGCATGCCCAATGGAAACTTCAAGCAAACCGGGAATATGCCTGGCAAAATATTGCAGGTTTTGCAAACTCAGGTCGTGGCCGGCATTCAGGCCGATGCCCTGCTTTTGGGCTTCTTCAGCTGCTTTTACGAAAGGTTCAATGGCCTTTTCAGGATTCACAGTGTACTCAGCCGCATAACTTTCGGTGTAGAGTTCAACACGGTCAGTGACGGTATCAAACGCATGGCGAATCATTTCAGGATCAGGGTCCACAAAAATTGAAACCCGGATATGGGCATCATGAAAAGTGCGAATCGTACGCTTCAGGAATTCCTTGTGCATTTTGGTGTCCCAACCATGATCAGAAGTAAGCTGTCCCGGATCATCAGGAACCAAAGTAACCTGATCAGCCTTGTTGGCCAATACCAACCGAATAAAATCAGGGGTTGGGTTGCCTTCAATATTGAATTCTGTTTTCACCAAAGGGCGCAGCAGCTCCACATCCTTAAAGGTTATATGTCGCTGGTCGGGCCGGGGGTGTACCGTAATACCTTGTGCACCATAGCGTTCGCAATCAATAGCGAACTTCTGTACATCCGGCATATTGCCGCCGCGGGCATTGCGCAAAGTGGCCACCTTATTAATGTTTACACTCAATCGTGTCATAATTTCTGATTTGTAGCAAAATTACTAATTTGCACCCGCATTCATCAATATAAAAAAGGAGAATATGCGGGTAGTTATTCAACGGGTAAGCAGGGCTTCAGTAAGCATTGAAAACCAACTGAAGTCATCCATCGGCATGGGAATGTTGGTTTTGTTGGGCATTGAGGAAACCGATCAACAGGAAGATATCGATTGGATATGCGGCAAGCTGGGCCGCTTGCGTATTTTCCCGGATGAAAATGGGGTGATGAACCGCGATATCGTTGCTGTGGGCGGTGATTTTTTGGTCATAAGCCAGTTTACCTTGCATGCAAGCACGCGCAAAGGCAACCGTCCCAGCTATATCAAGGCTGCCAGGCCCGAAACGGCGGTTCCATTGTATGAGCAATTTATTGAAACACTGGCCAACACAATCGGACGAAATGTCGAGACCGGCGAATTTGGCGCGATGATGCAGGTGGAGCTGGTGAATGATGGCCCTGTGACCATTATCATAGACAGCAAGAACAGGGAGTAGCCAAAAAAGGGGATGTAAGAAATTCAAGTAATCGCTCATTATTCCATTTCTAATATTCAGAATCATTCTAAATTTCATTAGTGGTGGTGCACTTTT
>CAYTUA010000020.1:0-10057 GCA_964440855.1 uncultured Lentimicrobiaceae bacterium | reverse complement strand
TTCCACATTACGCCACCATTTTTGATGTCGATGAGGAAGCTGAGGGTTACATCCTTAAAGGTGAAAGCATTGTTGATACCCATGGTCCAGTTAGGCAATACATTACCGAGGTTTTTCTCGCCGTCAGGATATACAGGATAACCATATGTAGGTGAATTTGGATCGTCATCAATAACGAGGTCACCACCGTCTGTAGTTTCAAAATAGTCACCAAAGATACTTCCATAGGATTCACCTACAACGGCGCGGGCCTGAGAGCCTACAAAACCTGCCAGGAATACGTTGTCAACACCTTCGTAAAGTGAAAGTACTTCGTTTGTATTCTTGGTGAAGTTTACATCAAGGTCCCAGTTAAATGCACTTGTCTTAACCGGGTTGGCGTAAAGGGTAGCTTCAATACCTTTGTTTACCATTGAACCTGCATTCAGGTTGGCAGCATAATATCCGCTTGATTTGGCAATTGGCACAGAAAGAATAAGGTCTTCACTCTTGTTGTCATAATAGGTCAGGTCAAGTGAAAGCCTGTTTTCGAGGAAACGCAAATCGAGACCAATTTCAAATGATTTCAAAATTTCAGGTTTCAACTCATTATTAGGTAAAGTAGTACCTAGCCTGAAAGCCGAAACTCCCCAACCTGGGAAAGAAATGCCGTTGGTCCAACCATCTCCAAAACTTGCTTGTGCATAGGTTGGTAGTGTGGCATAGGTAAAGGCGTCATTCGCAATTTGCGAATAAGATACCCTGAACTTACCAAATGGCAATATGCTGTTGTCCTTCAACCCATCAAATTCAGTGAAAACCAACGAACCACTTCCTGAGTAAAGCAAGAAAGAATTATTGGCTTCGGGCAGGGTGGTTGACCATTCATTACGAACAGTACCACTGATGTAAGCGAGGCTTTGATAAGACAAACCCAAATCAGCATACAAGGCAGCAGTGCGCTTGTTTGATTGTGTTTCGAAAGCCTGAACACTGGCTGCATTGCTCAACTGGAAGAAATCAGGTACGGTAAGTGAATTTCCTTGCACATACACACGTTGCCATTGTGTTTGGTACATATTCTGTCCGAGGATACCAGTAAATGTAAAGTCGTCATTGATCTTTTTGTTGATATTGAATAGCAAGTCGCTATTGAAATCCCTAACAACATGTTGCTCTTCATACACTTGTCCTGAAGGGTAAGTTCTGGAACCAATTGCAATGTACTGTTTCCTGCGGTCGCTATAGAAGTCGGTACCCACACGATAAGTAACGGTAAGCCAATCGGTAGCCATATAATTTAAAGAGGCGTGGCCGGTAAGGCGGTTTACCTTATCTGAGAACTGGTTCATATTTACAGTCCAGAAGGGGTTGTCGTAGCCACCGCCATTGTAGGCGTTGCGTTGGCTACCATCAGGAAGTCTGTAAGAAGCTTCGTCATTTACCGGATCATCAGAACCACCGGTGATATCAAAGTCAGCAGGCATACGCATCAGGGCAAGCATTACACCAGAGGTGTTCGATCCTTGCTGAATCCTTATCCCGCCTGAGTTGGTATAAGCCAATCTGGCATCCGTGGAGAAACGTTCTGACAACTTTGATTCGCCTGCTAAAGTAACATTGGTACGCTCGAAGGTGTTGTTAGGTACAATACCGGTGGAGCTGGTATTGGCGATTGACAGGTAGTAGCTTGTATTTTGGTTTCCACCTGTTAATGACAATGAATTGTTATAGGTCATACCTGTTTGGAAGAAATTACCAACATTGTCGTATGGGCCAACATTCAAATCTGCTTTGGCATCAGGATGGTTCTGGCTTACGATGTTGCCATTCGGGCTATAGAGGTTGTCAGTAGCACCATCATAGCGCATGGTATCGAGTCTTGGCCCCCAATTGAGTGTAGTAATTCCAAAGTCACCAAAAGTACCACGACCATACTTATCCTGCATGGCTGGTAATTGAGACACCTGTTCAATACTTACGGAACTATTGAAAGCAACGGTTGTCCTTTTACCAATATCACCTGATGAACCCTTTTTGGTGGTAATAATAACAGCACCGTTGGCAGCACGCAATCCATAGAGTGCTGTGGCAGCACCACCTTTCAGGATATTCATGGATTCGATATCCTCCGGGTTGATGTCCACAATACGGTTTGAAAGGGCAACACCATACAGCAGGTTATTGGAACCATTGTTGGGGTTACCTGATGTGAGCTGACTGTTGTCAATCGGCACACCATCAACCACATACAATGGCTGGTTGTTACCGGTAAGAGAGGCTGCACCACGAATGGTCATGTAGCTTGAAGCACCGGCAGCACCTGAAGAGCTGGTAATCTGAACACCTGCTACCCTGCCGCTAAGTGCGTTCACAGGGTTGGTAGTGGCAGAGCGAACCATATCATCGCCTCCAACAGATTGCACGGCATAGCCGAGCGCCTTGGCTTCGCGTGATACACCGATGGCGGTAACAACTACCTCATCGATCATCACCACATCGGGCTCAAGCACAACGTTGATACTGGTTTGGGTACCCAAAGCTACTTCCTGTGTTTTCATGGAGATATAGGAGAAAACAAGTGTCCTGTGCTCAGGGCGAACTTGCAGCTCATACATACCTTCAATATCGGTAATGGCACCAATGGTGGTACCTTTTACCATCACAGTTACACCGGGGATTCCCATTCCGTCTTGCGAACTGGTTACCTTTCCAGTAACGGTTCTCGATTGCGCAAAGGCATGACTTATGCCGGCAACAAGCAAGAACACTAACATAATTGTAATTTTTCTCATAATGATGAATTTTGGTTAGTGAATTGATTAAACTTCTGTTTGATTATGCAATCATATTTAAACGAAAACGTTTGCATTTTGAGGGTGCAAGTTATAAAAACTATACATTTTACAAAAAATTAACATGAAATTATTTTTTTCTTAAATTGGGTAAGATCATTTGTTGTTTGATTGTCAATTAATTAATTGTTTTTTTGCTTATTTTATATTCCTAAACACAATGTTCTTTAGACGATATCAGGCCTTTTTTGGTTGCATTTTTTTAAAGCCAGATGGTAAAAAAAGTAAAAAAAACAGCAACAACCCAAGCTCAACAACGTATTTCTGCCACCCATCAGGCCCACTAAGCACAAACTGGTAGATGATAATGAGCACTGATGAAAGCACAAAAACTGTTATGCCATTACGTTTTTGAAACAAAACCAACACACTCCCAAAAACAGCACCAAGGTTCATTAACAAACCCAGCAAAATAAACAAGAAAAGCTGGATGCGGGTTATTTCCATATCCGGCAGATATTGCCTGCTCATCATTGTTAAGAACTCATTAAAAACCAAGGCCACAATCAAAACCACAGCCGCCATTCCATAATAAGTCATAGTGAAAGTGCATATAATCTTGAAAATCAAACTATTTTTGGCATTTACATGCTTTTGAACAGGTAAATCCTTAGTTTCTGATTTGCTTGTGTCTTTCAGTTTATCCATGATTATTCCATAATGGGGCGAAAACGAAGATACAACAGTATAAATAAGGTGGTAAGCAACATGTCGAACATGGGCGAGATTCCTGCCGGATTGTAAAGATATATGGTGGAAACAATCAAGACGAGGATTTGCGAAAGGGCATACAGGTGAAAACCCGAGCGCCGCATATTCCACATATGCCAAACGCCTGTGAAAGAAACAACCATCAGCAGGCCATGCAAAATAAAATACTCCTTACTTATAGAGGCAAAAAAATCAAGTGCAAGCAATTCTTCATCAAACTCACCTGTTGCAATGGCATTTACGACTACATCATGAAACAGGTAAGTAATAAAACTGCTCACGGCAGCCAAGCCACTGCCGATAAAACTCAACACACATAAAATACTGAGCAATGGAGGTCTCTTTAGGCCCTGTCCATCGTTATTCACTTCGTCCATTCTTTCCAATTTATTTGCACTTGCTTATTACTTACCCTAACTGAGTGACCCAATTTCCTTTTCAACCACTTCCAGTATTTCATTGCTTTTCACAAGGGCTTTCATGGCATTGTGGTCGTCAAAGAGGGGTCGGTCTATTTCGAGGAAATCAACATATTTGCGCACAACCTCCTTGGCCACAGTGGTTCCTTTCCCAAAATTATACTCCCTGAAATCGAGTGCCTGGGCAGCCGCCATCAGTTCTATTCCCAAAATACCATAGGCATTGTCGAGTATCTGGTTGTTTTTCAAGGCTGTGTTCATCCCCATCGAAACAAAATCTTCCTGGTCGGCAGCGGCAGGAATAGATTGAATGCTGGCAGGTGCCGAAAGAATACGTTGCTCAACAATCATCATATCAGCTGTATATTGCGAAAGCATCAAGCCTGAAAACATGCCAGCCCCTTTGGTAAGGAAGGCAGGCAATCCCACGCTAAGGGCGGGATTGTTCAACCTGTTCATGCGCCTTTCGGAAAGCACACAAACCATGGTAACGGCTGCACCGGCCATATCCATAGGCAAGGAAACCGGTGAACCCTGAAAATTGGCACCTGACAGTTGCAGGTTTTCATCCGGGAAAAAGATGGGGTTATCGCCTACACCATTTAGTTCAATTTCAACCTGCGAGCGGGCCCATGCCAGTGCATCGTGCGCTGCGCCGATCACCTGAGGGCTTGAACGCATGCTGTAAGCATCCTGCACCTTGCATTTGATGCGGCCTTCGGCTAAATCGCCTCCGGCCACCATTTTATTGATGGCTGCAGCACTGCGCATAGCTCCTTTAAAGCCGCGCACTTCATGAATTTTGGGAGCATAGGGTTTCATATTGGCCTTGAGGGCTTCCAACGACATGGCTGCCGCAATTTCGGCTTGTTTCAAAAACCGATCAGCATCATACAAAAACAGGGCGCTCATAGCCGTCAGTACATTTGAACCATTGATGGTGGCCAGTCCGTCGCGGGCGTGTAAACCTGGTATGGGAATACCGGCACGCTCAAGTGCTTCTTTGCCGGGGAGCAATTCACCTTTGTAAAAGGCCTTGCCTTCGCCCATCATCAGCAGGGCTATCTGCGACATGGGGGCCAGGTCGCCAGATGCACCAACACTCCCCTTTTCGCAAACAAAGGGTGTTACACCTTTGTTTAGCATATCAACCAGGGTTTGGGTAATCACCAACCTACAACCCGAATTGCCATGGGCATGCACATTGATACGCCCCAGCATGGCCCCGCGTACATGCTCCAGAGGCATTGCATCGCCAATGCCTGCTGCATGATTATAAATTAGGTACTTCTGAAAATCCTGTATCTGATCATCATTCAGCACTACTTCTGAAAACTCTCCAATGCCGGTGTTTACACCATACATGATTTCTTTGGCAATTATCTTTTTCTCGAGCATCGCCCTGCATTTGTTGATGCGGTGTATGGCTTCGGGATGCAAAGCAACTTTTTTCTGGTGTCGTGCAACGTCCACAACATCTTCTATTTGAAGATTGTTTCCGGTGATAATCAGGTTCATGATAAATTGAATTTGGTTTTAAAAAAAGCTATACATTTCAATGTGCTAAGGTATCAAATCAAATTAAAAATGCGTGCAAATAGCGAACTTATCTCACAACTTTATCCGCAGGCAGCTTTTCACCGGGCTTCATCACAAGGCCTTTGCTGTTTCGTCCGTCAATCAGTATGGTTAGTCCTGCCTCGAAATGGAGGTGACGGATAAACTCATTTTCAAAAACAACTTCCTGTTCAGCTAAAAACGGTAAATCATAATAACCGTCTTTTATATAGGGATTTAGCGTGAAATAACCGACCCCAAAAGAAGTCAGGTTTTGAAAAAAATGTGTGCCCTGACTGGGGTCGATGCGGTAGTTTTCAAGCCCTGATTCAACGATAAGCCGGGCGGCCGATATTTGTGGCCATTTTACAGGGATGCCCAGCCAGGGATCACTCGACCCCCAGCGTCCGGGACCTACAAGGATGTAGTTTTTATTTTGATCCAGAAATTGTTTGTTTATTTCACCCATCATTTCTGCTATCTCCATTGTCCGGGCCGGGTCAAAAGTGTCCGGTTTCACATAGATTAAATCCGTGATCCCCTTGATGATGCCATTGCCAAGGGCATGGTCAGCCTGAATGATTGTTTTATCCCTGTCAATAGCGTCAACCTCGTATTCCAGCGTTTCATCATTGCTAACAATAGGCCTGATTTGCAACACATAAAACATGCGCATCACATCCCTGGGCTTGTTCAACTCTACAGCAAATTCAATTTCGATGGGTTTGCCCATTTCTCGCTGTCCGATAGAAAGAACATCCTGCAAGATGGATGCAAGCGGAAAAGTGTTATACTTCAATATGTTTGCAAATGTGACAATTTTCTTTCCGCCTTCCTGGTATCCATCCCGCAAGATGTTGTTCTGAAAATCGAGGGTGGAGCAAACCAGTTTCAAAACGCCATCCTTCTCAGCCTCTGCAACACGCAATTTGAGCAGGTTTGCCGATTCATCAATATTTGGCTTAAAGCTGTCGGGATCGAGGTTCAGTGCGTAAAAATGTTTCTGGCTTTCGCGCAGGGCCATATCAGGCGAGCTTGTTTGTAAAACTTTTTTGGGATATTTGGGCGAGAAGCGCAGGGTTTGGCCACCATCTACGATATACTTGCCCAATCCCATGGCAATGCTTGCAATACCATCTTCAGCTTTTTCCGGTGGAATGGGGTAAAAATTAATCGAACGTGCAACGCCAGAACAAGCAGGATAATACCTTTTATCATAAGCTTTTCCACAAACTTCCTGCATCACGATGGCCATTTTTTCTTCATCAATCACATTGTGGGTTGCGGTCATATAAGCCTTGCTGTCTTTATAAAAAGCGGAGGCATAAACACTTTTTATGGCATTGCTCAGCATTTTAATCATTGTGCGTTCATCATTCTCAACCACAGGAATCATATAAGTAGAATATATTCCTGCAAAAGGCTGGTAATGTGAGTCTTCTAGTAAGCTTGATGAACGGATGGCGATGGGGTTGCGGATAACCGAAATGAGGGTGTATAAATCTTCGTGTATGCGAAATGGCAATCGGGCTTCCACAAAATGTTGCAGTATTTCATCGTCCGAAAGCGAATCCGAAAGTCCGATTTCATACAAATTGTTCTCTTCCATAAAGTCATCAAAAACATCGGTGCATAAAACTACTGTCCTCGGGATACCAATGATGACCCCATCATATTTGTCGTGCAGTTTGTTGCGCTTAATCAGCGAATCGAGAAAAGCCAGGCCACGCGCCTTGCCACCAATGGAGCCATCTCCGATGCGGGTGAACGATAAATACTCATCGAAACTTTCGCGGTTGAATTCGGCAATCACACCACGCGCTTTGTTGAGCCTGAAAAAGGCAATGGCATCAAAAACAAAGCGTTTGATGTCGTCGCAATCGTTAAAATCTTCAGGCGAAAACAATTTAAACATTTCGGCCAAAGGGAAAAGTGCCCTGGCACGCAGCCATTTTGAAATGTGGTTGCGCTCAATATGGTATTGGAGCGATTCATTGGGAACCTGAAATATTTTCTCTTGCAAAGTTTTCAGGTCCGATGCCCGCATCACTTCGAGTGAAGTGGCCGGATCTTTAAAAACAAAATCACCAAAAGCAAAATACTCCCTGATGAAATTGCGCAATTCAATCGAAAGGGATTTCGACAGTTTATGGATAAACCCTACTTTGATCTCCTTGGCTACCTCCTCCATGGCCAGCTCTGAGGATTGCAAGAGCATGGGCATAAACCGATCGTTCTTCTTTACCACCTGGCACAACCGGATACCTGCCCGCTGATCGGTTTTGCCTTCGCGCATATAGGAAACATCAGAAATAATCCCAAGCAGGTTTTGCTTATACTTTTTGTAATAGTCGATGGCTTCTTCATAATTGGTAGCCAACAGTATTTTAGGCCTGCCACGCATGCGCAGCATTTTCTGGTGCTCATTCAGGCCCTCCGTCATAAACGACTTGGACTGCTTAAAAATAATTTTATAAATGGTTGGCAAATAGCTGCTATAAAAGCGAATTGAGTCTTCCACGAGCAAAATACATTGCACACCTACTTCGCGTATGTCGTGGTCGGCATTCATTTTGTCCTCGATCAGCTTGATGATGGCCAGCAGCAGGTCGGCATTGCCCAACCAGTTGAATACATAGTCAACCGACTTCAGTTCCTTGCGGTCAATCTTCAGGTTTAGTTCGCGCGAAAAAGGCGCCAAAACGACAATGGGGATATCAGGATATTTGTTTTTTATCTTTTCAGCCAGCACATAAGTTTCCTTTTCTTCTGCACTGAGCATGATGATGATCAGATCAACATCCTCATTATCTAACTTCTCATTCGCTTCCTGTTCGCTTGTGGTGAGAATAAAATTTGGCGGATAACGCAGGTTGAGCGACACATACTCATTAAAAATCTGTTCATCTATACGCCCATCATCCTCAAGCATAAAGGCATCATAAACAGAGGACACCAACAGCACGTGGTAAATGCGCTTTTTCATTAGATTGGTAAAAGAAGTATCGTTAAACGAAAACTTCCTGTTAAGCAAATCGGGGCGTTGTGGAGCCATGGTAGTTCGTTGGTATTGTATGCGCAAAGCTAAGGGATTTATTTGGAACTTTATCTGAGGACAATACTGCTTAGACTGATTATAAAAAGAAACTTCATGTAAATCTTCTGCATCTAATTCCTATTTTTGCCCGAAATGAAAAAGATCAATTGACACCCTTTTACCAAAAACTGTAATAAAATTAGTTTTATGGCGAACCACAAAACCACCCAAAATCAATCAGATCAGCTCAGTCAGCCTCCACGTTCAAAAGGCGTATTAGGCTGGATAGAAGACATGGGCAACAAACTGCCCCATCCTTTTTGGATTTTTATCTGGATATGTATATTCGTCATCGCCTTTAGTGGCATAGCAGCCTTTTTTGGGGTGAGTGCCGTTCAGCCTGGTACAGGAGAAGAAATCGTGGCCCAAAACCTGATGTCGGGCGATGGTCTGAGGCGATTTCTTCAAGAAATGGTAACCAATTTTGCCCACTTTGCGCCATTTGGTTTGGTTCTGGTTATGTTGATGGGTGTATCCATTGCTGAGCGCAGCGGTTTGCTTACAGTGGTGATGCGCACCATTGCTTTTGCTGTTCCTAAAAAGATTGTGCTCCCCGTTATTTTCATTATCGGGGCATGCGGTAATATTGGATCAGATGCAGGTATTGTTATCGTGCCGCCAATTGCTGCCCTTATTTTTATGCAAATGGGGCTGCACCCCATCGCTGGTTTGGTTGCCGGTTATGCAGGAGCCACCGCAGGCTTCACGGCTAACTTCTTCATTGCCGGAACGGATGTATTGCTGGCTGGCATCAGCACCGAAATCACTGACAAAATGGGCAATATGCCGGAAGTGAGTGCCACAGCGAATTGGTATTTTATGATTGTTTCCACTGCGATGGTAGGCTTGGGTGGGGCTTTCATAGCACGACGCTTTACCATACCACGCTGCCAGCAATTTGAAATAATCGGTGATGTGGTACCTGCCGTTACCCAAACCACCTTAACCGATATAGAGCGCAAAGGCCTGAAGCGCGCAGGGGTGGCATTGTTGATTTATTCAACACTTATACTATTGCTGGTAGCACCTGAATGGGCCCCCTTACGAAACCAGGAAACTGGTGGGATAGTGCCTTCGCCCTTCTTACGGGGCTTAATACCTATCTTATTTTTCTTTTTTGCCATCCCGGGTTATTTTTATGGCAAAACCACAGGTGCCATCAAAGTACCTAACGATGTGCTGAAACAAATGGAGCATGGCATGAAGGAACTTTCGGGTTATATTGTCCTCATGTTGGTTGTGGCACAATTCATCAATCTTTTTTACTGGTCGCGGCTAGATACCATTATGGCGATTAAAGGGGCTGGTTTCCTCGAATCAACAGGCCTGACAGGTCCGGTTATGTTTATCTTGTTTATGATTCTTGTAGCTACCTTAAATATTTTTTTGGGAAGCGGATCAGCCAAATGGGCCATTTTTGCCCCGATTTTCATCCCTAT
>CAYTUA010000019.1:0-7020 GCA_964440855.1 uncultured Lentimicrobiaceae bacterium | reverse complement strand
CCAAATATACTTCAACAATAAGCGGCCTTTGTTTTTGTTTTTAGGACAGTTTTACCTACTTTTATAAAAACAAAATCAACCAATCATGAAAAAATGGATCAAAATATTGGGGGCACTGACAGCTGTAGGACTGTTGGCTGCAGTGCTGGGTTATGTGTTCATTTACAACAAATCCCATCCCAATTACGAAAAAATGAAGCCAGAGTTTCAGCTGACGGCCTCAGCACTTTTCGAAGCCTACCGCAGCAATCAGTCTACGGCTGAATCTCTTTACAACGGAAAAATGATAGCCGTTGAAGGATCACTCAGCGAACTAATAGTAAACGAATCAGCCACCATTGCCTATTTTACGCTCGATGAGGGCATGTTTGGCGACGAGGGCGTTCGTATTACGATGCTTGAAGGGCAAAACGATGCTTTAAATAGTTTTGAACCCGGAAGTTTACTTACCATAAAAGGCTTTGTGTCAGGATACAATCAAACGGATGTTGTTTTGGTACACGGCTCGCTAATTGAATAGAAAAATAACCTAAAATTAAACCCAATGAAATCAATCATTTTAATTGCAGGCATGGCGTTTATGCTGCTGCTTGCACCACAGGCAGACGCCCAGCGTTACGCTACCAAGGACGGCCGCATCACTTTTTATTCCGAAGCTCCTGCCGAGAATATAGAAGCTTTTAACAACCAAGTGAACAGTGCACTTGATGCAGCCACCGGTGGCTTTATTTTTAGGGTGCTGATGAAATCTTTCCAGTTTGAAAAAGCCCTGATGCAGGAACATTTCAATGAAAACTATGTGGAGTCGGACAAATTTCCCAACGCCACTTTCTCGGGTAAAGTTGTAAATGTTGAGGAGATCGATTTTGAAGCCCCCGGCACCTACAAAGCCCTTGTTGAAGGTGAGCTGACCATCAAAGGCGTTACCCAAAAAGTAAGTGAAGAAGGTGTTTTTGAAGTAAACAGCGATGGTACTGTGGGAGCTAAGGCAACTTTTTTTGTCGCCGTTGCAGATTATAACATAAAGATTCCCAAGACAGTAATTAACAATATTGCTGAGGAAATTGAAGTAAAAGTGGATGTTTTATTATCGCCATTGAACAAATAACCCACACGGATGTTTATTTGATGGTTTTGGTTATACATTTCAATTTTCTCCTAATTTCAATCAGGCAGGTGTTTCGCTCAGCGGGGCACCTGTTCTGTTTTTAGGCCATCATCTTTACCTTTGCCTTCAATCACCAGCACAATTTCACCTTTCACCTCCTTGTTGCCAAACCATTCAATCAGTTCGGCGAGGCTGCCTTGTTTGTTTTCCTCGAACAGTTTGGTCAATTCGCGCGAAACAGAAGCCCGGCGCTCAGTTCCTGTTATGGCTGCCAATTGGCCAAGGGTTTTCACCAGCCTGTGCGGCGATTCATACATGACGGTGGTAATAGCACGTTCGGCTATTTCGTTCAGCCTGGCTTGACGGCCTTTTTTTTGCGGCAAAAACCCTTCAAAAATAAAGCGGTCGGCCGGCAGGCCCGAATTGACCAAGGCAGGCACAAAAGCAGTTGCACCGGGAAGGCACTCCACTTCAATGTTTTTCTGCAGGCAGGCACGCACCAGCAGGAAACCCGGATCGGAAATGGCAGGTGTGCCTGCATCGGTAACCAAGGTCATGCGTTCCCCTCCAAGTATCCGGTCCACCATCCGCTCCAGCACCTTGTGCTCATTGTGTTGATGAAAAGCGGCCATTGGTTTGCTAATATTGTAATGCTTGAGCAGGATGCCTGTTTTGCGGGTGTCTTCGGCAAGGATTAAATCCACCTCTTCCTTAAGGATACGAACGGCTCGCAAAGTGATGTCCTCCAAATTGCCGATGGGTGTAGGTATGAGGAATAATTTAGCCATATTTATTTTTTTGCGTTCGTAAATTTCCGCAGCCAGGATACCGTTTTTTCTGCCCCTCCGTTAATTGAGGTATAAAATGACAAAGCTGTAAAAGCAAGTACAATAAGGCCTACCAAAGCAAAAATAAAAAATTCCATGGCATCAATGGGCTTGCAAGGCAGTTACAAAATCGGTTAAAAGGCCAAACAACTGCTCATAGCGAGTAAAAGGCAAGCGGTTTGGTGTATCATAAACATTATGATATTCGCGATTTTCGTTGCCTCGTGTAAAAATAAAGAACGAAGGCACCCCTTTGCGGTAATAGGCACAATGGTCGCTGTTGCACGATTCGCCGCCGGCGCGCAGGTCGGGAAAGTAAGCTTTGTCTGCATTGAGGCTGTCGAGCAAGGCAAATTGATCAGGAAAGAGCTTCCCGTTTACAACGCCAAGCCCTTCGCTTCCTGTTCCAACCATATCCATATTGATCAGGAATTTTATTTTCTCCAGCGCGAAAAGCGGGTTTTCGGCATTGTGGAAGGAGCCGAGCAATCCGGCTTCCTCACCCGAAACCAATATAAAAACCATGGTGTAATGCGCCATTTGCGGATTGGCGGTATAGTAACGCGCCAAATCGAGCACGGTTGCTGTGCCGCTGGCATTGTCGTTGGCACCGGGGAAATAGGTGTTTTTCCCCATGCGGCCCAGATGGTCGTAATGCGCAATAAAAACGAAGAAACTATCAGGCTGAGTTTGTCCGGGCACATAACCCAGCAGGTTTTGCGTTTGATGGTTTTCGATAAATTCGCTTTCAATGTTCAGTTTTATCTTTTTAGCATCTTTTGGCAGCAGGTCGGCTTTGAGCATGATATTCAGTTTCCCACTGGGGTTGCGCGCTCCCGACACATGCCACCACAAATGGCCCTCAACAGGTACCACCACGCCACGCACACCCGGCAACCCTCGACGATAGGCTTGTATCATCCCCTGGGGCAACACAATTAATTTGTCTTTCCAGGCAATGGTATCGATTAGGTTTATGGCCGATTCAATGGAACTCACGGTATCGGGCAGCCACACCAGGTCGAAATCGGCTTTGGTGGTAGTAGCTGCGGGGCTGATTACAAATTCAGTGCCCGGACTGAGTTTTTTGCCATCTACCTGCAATTTCATTTTGGATGGAAAAGTATTGATGCCAAAATTGTAGTGCTGATAATAATCATCACCAAAGGCCTGGAGGCCTGCTTTTTCCATCTCGGAAGCCAACAAGTGGGCTGCTTTCAGGTCGCCTTGTTTTACATAGCCGCGGCCATGCATGTTGGGGGCACTCAGTTTGTTCACTATTTGATGGACATAGGCGCGGTCCTGGGCGTGAGTTGCGAGAGACAAAAGGATGAACAGCGAAAGAGCCAATAAGTATAAATGCTTCATAATTATTCTTTAAACAACCATAAAAGATTAAAATATTCAGTTTGATTGTGAAAAACCCCTCGTAGATTACCTGTACTTCCGCTCAATCAGCGCTTTCAATTTAGCAAATGCAGCTGTGTTTTCATCCCATTGATACTGCACCTTTGTTTCAACAAGGTAGGTGTAGGCACCATTGATGGTTTCAAAAGCATTTAGTTCATCAATTGTTTTGTTGTACTGGTTCAGGTTTCCCTTGAAGAGCTCATTGATAAACAGAAATTTTTCGTTGATGCCGATGGCTGACCGTAAATCGCTGATTGGCGATTGCTCCATACGTTCGGCTATGCTGGGGTCCTTTTGTGGCTTCAGTTTTTCCCCCAGACTTGCCGGTGCTTCCTGTGCAAACAAATCCAGTGTTGTTTTGGGTTTGGGTGCAAATACTTGTTGTTCAGCGACGTTAACTTCCTTTTTTACACTTGGTTCCTGGGGTTTTTCAGGTTCGATGCTTGCTGGTGGATCGGCCTGCCTATTTTCTTGTTGCAGGCCGCTGTTTTTGTCTTCTTCCACTGCTTCCTCCTTTTCTGCATGCGGGACTTGTTGCTGTTCAGGCTTTTGTTCGGCTGCAGTTATTTCCTCCCCAAGGTTTTTTTCAACATCGACTTTCACTGTTGGAGCAAGCGGAGGTTCTTCTTTTTCAATTATTTTTTCGGTGGAAGATGCCGGCTCGGCCTGCACCGGGTTTTTCGCTGATTCAGGCATTTCCTGCATGGGTGTTTCTGCTTTTTCAGCTGGCTGTTTGGCTTGTGCTGCTTGGGTGTAGGCCGGCTTGGGGGCCATTTCGTGCAGTTGGAGCAATTGCCCATACAATGCCCGCGTTTTTTCGAGCATCACATCCACATCCATAACATGCAAGGTATAGCCCGGTTTTGAGATGCGTTTGAAATGGGCCGACAGGTTTTCGTTTTCAAGTAAGATGTTTTTAATCAAGCTTGTTTGATCCATGGTATTCAAATATTCTTTTGCGCTGGTGAAAACAATGTTATAATGATTAAATTTGCAAAATAGCAAACGATAAAATTAATAAGTTACCGAACACAACCGGCCATGTTTCTTGAAAAAGATACAAACAGCAAATCACGAACAGGTTGGATCGAAGTGGTTTGTGGCTCGATGTTTTCGGGCAAAACAGAAGAACTGATCCGTCGGCTCAACCGTGCCCGTATTGCCAAACAGCGGGTGCAGATTTTCAAACCACAGATTGACAAACGCTATAGCGAAGAAAATGTTGTATCGCATGATGCCAACACGGTAGCTTCCATACCGGTTCAAAGTGCCTCACAAATACTCTTTTATTCGAATGAATACGATGTTGTGGGTGTTGACGAAGCCCAGTTTTTTGACGATGAATTGGCATCTGTTTGCGAGCAATTTGCCAATGCAGGGGTGCGTGTGATTGTAGCCGGCCTGGATATGGATTTTCAGGGTAAGCCATTTGGACCCATACCTGCCTTGCTGGCCAAAGCAGAATATGTTACCAAAGTGCATGCTATTTGCATGCAATGTGGAAATCTGGCGCAATATTCACACCGCAAGGTGGAGGGCAACAAACTGGTGATGCTGGGCGAAACAGAAACCTACGAACCACTCTGCCGCAAATGTTTTAACGAAGCAGGCAAGGTTAAATAAACCATGCTCTGTTTGCTCGAAAGAGCATATTTCATGGTAGAATAGGTGAGTTTACTTTAAGATAGTCATCATTTTATTTGCTTTACGTGATCAATTTGTGTAATTTTAGCCTTTTAAGCTCCTGTATTCTGGCAATCACATAAAAGCAATTGCAGAAACGACATAAAGAATTTAATTGAATACAACGAGATAATTAGGTTCATTTGTCTTCGTAAAACAACACAATGGAATTAATAGAATCTAAGATTGAGTTTTTTCTTGATGCTTTGCAGCAGCCTGCCATAGTTGTTGATAAGGCCGGAAATATTTTCTTTATCAATAAATGTGGCAAATCACTTTTTGGGTGTGACACAACTGACTTGCACGACAAATCGTTTATTTCGGTTTTTCTGGCAGAAAGTCCAATATCTGCAATTAATGAATTTCAACAAAAAATAGCTGACCTTCAGCCTTGGACGGGCGAAATGGAAATCAGCCGAAAAAACCGTAGCCTGTTGTCGACTATGGTATGTTTGTCGAAACTTCCTACACTTAATGGCGACAGTGATAACGCACTATTGCTTTTTTCGGATTTGACCCACCTCAGCAACCGCGAAAAAGATCTGACCGAACGCGAAGCCCGCTTCCGTAGCTTTTACGACAATTCTACCATCGGCATCTATCGGACCACACCCGCCGGAAAGATATTAATGGCCAATCCGGCCCTTATACAAATGCTTGGTTATGATTCGTTGGAGGACCTTACTTCCATCAACCTGGAAGAAACAGGGTTTACAGCTGATTCACCACGTGCTGAATTTATGAGACTTATTGAGCAGGATGGTGCTATCAGGGGGCGCGAAACATATTGGACAAAGAAAAACGGCTCGAAGGTCTATTTGCGCGAAAGTGCCTTTGGTATCCGTGACGAGGATGGACAAATGTTGTATTACGAAGGTACAGTTGAGGATATTACCGACAAGCGGTTGACCGAACAAAAGCTGCAATTAAGGGAGAGATACTTGACCAACATAAACGCCATCAATGTGTTCGCGCTCAAAGCACAGGAAACCAATGAGCTTTTTGAGGTGTTGTCTGAAAAACTGACCGAATTGCTGGATGCCGATAATTGTTACATCACCTTTTGGGATGAGGATAAAAATAAAACAGTCCCCTTTTATGCTTCAAATATGCCTGCAAGTGAATACAGAAATCAAGCCAGCGCATCGGGTGAAATCACCATGACCGAATCAGTGCTCAAGGCCGGTCATGCAATAGTTGCAGAAGATGTTTTTAACACACCCTATCTTAGCAAAAATATTGCTGCCCAGTTCCCGAACAAGGCTTTACTTGCTGTTCCGATGATTTCAAATAGCAGAAAACTGGGAGCCATATTGGTTGGCTATAACAATTCCCATGTTTTTACCGAGGAGGAAATTTATTATGCTGATATGGCGGCCAAAGAAATATCCCTGGTAGTGGATAAAACCAAAAGCCTCGATGAGTTGAAGGCCAATGAACAAAAACTACGTCAGATGAATGCCGAAAAAGACAAGCTTTTTTCGATCATTTCACATGATTTGCGCAGTCCTTTTTCGGCTATTCTCGGTCTTTCGGAGGCACTTGCTGAAGACATAGAGTATTTTACGCAGGAACAAATTAAAACTTACACAGCCTCCATTCACCAAAGTGCACAAAGTGCCTATAGCCTGATAGAAAATTTGCTAACCTGGAGCAATTTGGGTCGTGGAAAATTCAAGCCTGTGTGGACTGAGCAGCAATTGTGGCTGATTGTGGAAGAAATTATGCAAATCCACGTACGTGTGGCCGACAAAAAAGAGATCGAGCTCAAAACGGAAATTGACCACCAAATCAGCCTCATAACAGATACAAATATGCTGATGACCATCCTCAGAAATTTGGTTTCCAATGCGATTAAATTCACACCCAAAGGTGGCAAGGTGTTGCTTAAGGCAAACAAGGATGATGATGGCAAAACAACCATTTATTGCATCGATTCGGGTATAGGCATGAAGCAGGAGGTGATCGACAATATTTTCTGTTTTACTGAAA
>CAYTUA010000018.1:0-9765 GCA_964440855.1 uncultured Lentimicrobiaceae bacterium | reverse complement strand
AAGTCGGACCGTATTTACCGCATGGCAACTTACGGTGTTTTTGGAGGGAATGAGTTTCACAGCACTTACACTGCTGCCCCTATGGCAGGAGCGCTTTTGGACGATTTTCCCGAGGTGGAAAATGTAACCAGACTGATGTTGAGACCACAGCGTTCGGTCCGTGTAGGAGAAAATACTTTTATTGAAGATCGGTTTTTTTATGCCGATTCCAGTTTTTTCGAAATTTTTGATTTTGAACTTATTGCCGGTGATCCAAAGCAAGCACTGGCCGAACCAGGTGGCATTGTACTCACTCAATCCACCGCGAAACGTTATTTTGGCGAGGAAGATCCTATTGGCAAGGCCTTGGTGGAGGACAACCGTCACCATTATATCGTAACGGGTATCGTAAAAGATGTGCCGGGCAATTCGCACTTCAAGTTTAATGCCCTGGCATCATTCCTGTCGCTGCCCTGGCACCGGAATACCAGCTGGTTTAACCAGAGTGCGCAAACGTATTTGCTTGTTTCCCCCGGAACCGATGTTGAGATGATGGAAGAGAAGTTGGTTGCTTTTCTGTTCAAACACATCAAAGACCAGCTGCAGCAATTTATTGGCATAAGTTTGGAAGAGTTTGCAGAATCCGGACAGGTTTACCGTTATGAAATGCAGGCACTGCATGACATACACCTGCATTCAAACCTTGATGGTGAGTACGAAGCCAATGGCAGCATAACCTATGTTTACCTGTTTTCAATAATTGCCCTGTTTATATTATTGATTGCCTGCATCAATTTCATGAACCTTTCCACAGCACGCTCGGCTTCAAGGGCAAAGGAAGTGGGTGTGCGCAAAGTGCTTGGCTCCAGTCGCACCCACCTGATCAGGCAATTTATGAGCGAATCCCTGCTCTACAGCCTCATTGCTATGTTGCTGGCTTTGTTTATTGTAGAAATCAGCTTGCCTTTTTTTAACCAATTGGCTGATAAGCAGCTGATGTTTAATTTTCAGTCAGAATGGTATTTCATCGCAGTTATACCTGTTTTTGTGTTAATAACAGGTTTAATAGCAGGGAGTTATCCGGCCTTTTACCTCTCTGCTTTTCAACCCTTGCAGGTTATCAAGGGGCAGTTGTTTAGCGGGATGACCAAAAGCCGCTTCCGCAGTCTGCTGGTGTTGTTTCAATACAGTGTATCTATTGTGCTGCTGATAGCCACAATGTTGATATACAAACAACTGGATTATATGCAAAGCAAGAATCTGGGTTATGACAAAGAGCAGGTGGTTGTGGTGAAGCGGGTAAACGGTCTGGCGGAGAATATGGCGGCATTCAAGCATAAGTTGATGCAAAATCCTGATATTGAGTTTGCCAGTTATTCCATCGACCTGCCGGGGGACGATTACAGCTCAAACAGCATGGGTGTTACAGGCAGGCCAGCAGATGAAGTGAATATTGTTATGACAGCTTTTGCCGATTTCGATTTTCCAAAAACCATGGGCCTGCGCATCAAGGAAGGCCGTTGGTTTGAACGCGGATATGGCACCGACTCTATAGCGGTGGTGCTCAATGAAGCAGCTATGCGGGCCTTAGATATACAATCCTGGGATACTGATCGCGTTGTGCGTCATGCTACTCCGCCCCACGAGCATTTTGTAAGTCCTATTATCGGTGTGGTGGAGGATTTTCACTACGAATCGCTGCACCGGCCAATAAGGCCTATGGCCTTCTACCTTTTGCCCGAAGGCAATTGGGCGAACAGGTTGGCTGTAAAAGTCAGGCCAGGCCAATTGGAGCAAACCATTGCCTCTATCGAAAAGCTATGGTATGATATGGGCTCGGGTCAGCCATTTGAGTATGCCCTGCTCGACCAATCGCTGGAGAAATTTTACCGAAATGACGTCACCACCAGAACGCTTTACACTATTTTTAGTTTGTTGGCATTGTTTGTAGCTTCACTGGGCTTATTTGGGCTGGCCACCTACACCACCGAAAGCCGAACACGCGAAATTGGCATACGAAAGGTGTTGGGAGCCAGTGAAATACTCATCGTCAGGATTCTTTCAGCTGAGTTTGCCAAATGGGTGTTGCTTGCCAATATCATTGCCTGGCCGGTTGCTTATTTGCTTATGGACAATTGGCTAGATAATTTTGCATACCGCATTGAAATACCTTGGTATATTTTTGTCCTGTCGGGATTGTTTACCTTGATAATTGCATTATTCACAGTGCTTTATCAAGCAGTAAAGGCTGCCAGATCAAATCCGGTAGATGCCTTGAAGTATGAATAAATACCCTTGATATTAACCAAAAAATTGCAGCCATGCGAGAAATTGTGATTTTGATACCAGACCTTGATAAAGAGCAGAATGTGGAGATTGATGTACGCATCAATGGACGCAAAAGGACCATGCAGTACCGTGTGGAACTGCTCGATTGGGAAGGCAATGATGTGCCGCCCAAGGAAAAAGTACAAGTACTCAGGCATACAATCAATGCGTATGATAAAAACTGGGAATTGGTTGAAATTGGCCCCCCAACGGAAAAGAATATTTCGCTGATGTTCAGAAAAAGAACGGACCCGGATAGCCAGCTTGATGAGGCAATTAAAACCAAATAATTTGAAAAACGAATTGTAAACCAAAAAAATGAATACCATGAAAAAGACTTTTTTATTCATGCTTGCTTTGATGGCAATGATTGTCGTTAAAGGCAACGAAAATGACGAACAACTTATCCGCGAAACCATTCAATCGGCTTATGTTGATGGCATCCACAACCGGCAAGGCATTGACAAAATTGAACAGGGGTTTCATCCCGATTTCGAAATGCTTGGTTTGCGCAACGGCTTGCTCACCAAATTTTCAATTGCCAATTGGATTGAATCGGTTAAAAAGGCCATGCAGCAGCAGGGTGAGGTTTCAGCTGACAACCTCATCACTGCCAAATATCCACTAATCGACATCAGCGGGGATGCTGCTGTGGCCAAAGTAGAACTTTTCCGTGGCGACAAACAGCTGTTTGCTGACTATATGTTTTTATACAAAACAGGGAATGAATGGCGTATTGTTTCCAAAATATATTACCGCATACCCAATTAGTTTCTCATTTTGCATTAAAGCGATAGGCTATGAAACGGTTCTGGATTTTGTGCAATAGTTACTTGCTTTTTAGTTTCAGAAACTTACGCAGGCAAGGAGTGTACAGCCTGATCAACATTTTCGGGCTTACGGTTAGCATGATGGCATTTATACTCATATTCCTGTACTTGCAGGGAGAGTATGCTTACGATAAATGCTGGAGCGATTATCAAAATATATACCGCATTAACGAAAGCCTGATTTTCAACGAGCGTGAAGATCATTTTGCGCTGGCATCTTACAATGTGTCGCAGGCCATGAAGCATGATTATCCTGAAATTGAGGCATCTGCATTGATTTATCATAGCAGCTATTCAGATGATGGCCCGGGAATTACCATCTGGCACGGCGATAAAATGTTGCAGTTGCCTTCTTACTCTGTGGCTGACGCTGATTTTTTTAAGGTGTTTGATTATCCTTTCGTTGAAGGTGACCCGCAAACAGCCTTGATGGAGCCCAGGAGTTTGGTGATCAGCAAGCATGCAGCCGACAATTTTTTTGAAGGTGAGTCAGCCATTGGTAAGTTGTTGCGCATCAACAGGTCAAGTTATACAGTTACGGCAGTAATTGACACCGATGCCTGCAAAACACATTTGCAATTTGATGCACTTATGTCGTTCAGCACTTTGTCCAATTCGGTCATTGAACAAATGCAACGCGACTGGTTTTGGCTCATTGGCTATACCTATGTCAAATTCAGGGACAAAGATGCCCATATTGGTTTTGATGAAAAGCTACAATTGCTTGTCGAACAGAAAATTAAACCGTGGATTGATGGATTGAGCATAGAAGGTGATATCAGTCTGCACAAAGAATCGATACGTGATATCCACTTCAATACGCGCTTGCAATACGACAGCCACTCCAATACCAATAAGCGCTTTGTGCATATGTTTGGCTTTATTGCCGCTTTTTTGTTGCTTATTGCTTCTATCAATTATATGAACCTGGCCACAGCCCGCTCACTCAAACGTGCACGCGAAATTGGTGTCCGTAAGGCAGTTGGGGCATTCCGAAGTCAGTTGGTTTTTCAGTTTCTCAGTGAAAGTTTGCTTTATACCCTTCTTGCTTTTCTTCTGGCCCTGACTTTTACCCATTTGATGTTGCCCTTTTTTAACTCATTGATTGGCATAGAACTTACACTGAAATCCCTTTTAACTGAAAACAAGGGTTTGTCTTTCATTTTGCTGTTCCTCGTAATACTTTTTTTGGGATTTTTGAGTGGCAGTTTTCCAGCTTTTGTGTTATCAGCTTTTAAGCCAGTAAAGGTTTTGCGGCCAGGTTTGCATCTGTCCTATGGCAATGGGTTTCGTTCGGCTCATTTGCGTAAAGGGTTGGTTGTGCTTCAGTTTGTTATTTCTATCGGACTTATAATCAGTACGATAGTTATAAATAGACAATTGACTTTTATGCGCAAACATGATACGGGTATTCATATGGATCAGGTGATGGTGATTCATTATCCATCCGATTCCACCTTATACAGCAAGCGCGAGGTTATCAAACAGCAGATGCTTGGCATACCGGAAGTAACGCATGTGAGTGCCAGCAACAATTTACCTGGCTATAAGTCGGGCAGGTTGATGTTTTTTCTTGGTGATACTGCCAAACCGGTGGTGCACACGATGAATCTGTACAGGGTTGATCATGATTTTTTCGATTTATTGGATGTCAGGCTTTCCGCAGGCAGGGTGTTTTCGAAGGAATACCCCAATGATGCCTCCAGTTCATTTGTAGTGAACCGTGCTGCTGCTGAATTTATGGGTTATGAAAACCCGGTTGGTGTAAATATGAACTGCGGCATTGGGGTGAAAGGTAAAATTGTTGGCATGGTCGAAAACTTTCACTATGCCTCGCTACACAATCCAATTGAGCCGCTTGTATTTATCCTCAACGATGACAGGGCTTCCTTTTTGGCCGTACGTTTTCAAACGCATAAGCCAGCCACAGCCATAGATGAAATTGCTGAGGTGTGGCAGGATTTTGACCGCAATCACTATATGAACTATGGTTTTCTTGATACACATTTTGAGCAACAATATATGCGTGAGCAACATATGCTATCACTTTTTGGCTATTTTTCACTGCTTGTTGTTTTGATTTCGTGCCTGGGATTGTTCGGGCTTTCGGCCTATACTGCCGAACAACGCAAAAAAGAAATTGGGATCCGAAAAATTTTGGGAAGCAGTTCTTATGCCATTGTGCAGCTTTTAATCAGGGAATTTAGTTTGCTTGTATTGATCGCCGGTGCATTGGCCTTGCCGCTCAGCTGGTATTTTATGGTATCATGGCTGGATGGATTTGCCTATAGGGTTTGGCTTAATCCGCTGTGGTTTGGCCTTGGATTGTTATTGGCATTGTCAATTGCTTTGCTGACGGTATTTAGCCAGGCATTTAAAGCTGTAAGCGCCAATCCGGCTGAGGCTATTAAATATGAGTAGCAGGGGTTGATAATTTCTGGGTCAGGAACAGGGGCAGATTTGTATCGTAACCATTTATACTAAAGAGCATAGCTGAATCTATTTTACTAACATTCATCTTATGAATTATGTATTGAAGAATCCTTTAGTCAATTATCACGAAATCCCTGAAATTATTTCTATCGATTACTTTACATACTGCGGCATAATTTTCAGAAAAGGTTTTAGGAAGTTTGGTTTTTTTCCGCTTAGACCATTTGAATTCGAATCCATAAATTATGCCGCTATTGTCCTCCACAAACTCTACTTCCTTTAAATCATAACTTTAGGTGAATATGTTCACGAAAAGTTATAAAATGTAGTGAATATATTCACGGATGTTAGCTGACAGTTGTTCCCAGTGAATATTAAGCCAAAATATTTTCTTGCCTGAGATCATGCACAGGTTTTGCAGGCAAAAAGTGACAAGAGACTGTACTTAAATGTGGCCATTGCTTATTCATCGGAAAACATTTTTCAGCCCAACAAATACAAATTGTACCTTTGGCCTATTAAATGCCTTAAAAATCTGCCTTATGAAATTATTCTACACCATTTTATTGGCCATTCTGCTAGCATCCTACCAGCTTGTTGCCCAAAGCGATTTTCAGAAAACTACTGGCCAGGCCGAAGCTTTTTCGGCCATCAGTTTCAGTGAAATTGAAGAAGCAGCGCTCACCAGCGATCCTATCAATTTGCGTGAATTCAGGAAGCCGAACCCGATTATTCATCGTTGGTCTGCTGATGTTGATTCGGAGGACGTGATTTTTCTTGAAGGAAAAGATCAAGTAACGCCATCCGTTATGCGCGAAACAAGCCCCATGCCTGATAATGATTTTCTGGGTCTGGACGATTCGGGCAATTCAATACCACCGGATGTACATGGTGCTGCCGGCCCTGAGCACCTGATGGTCACACTTAATACCCAGGTACGCATACAGGACAGGCAAGGCAGTGATTTGGCCACCATGACATTGGGTAGTTTTTGGACCAGCCTTCCCGGTGGTGGTACCTTCGATCCCAAAATTGTGTATGATAATTTTGAAGATCGCTGGATATTTGTCACATGCTCCGGAAGCGAGCCCGGCGCATCAAGGCTTTATCTAGGTGTATCCGAAACTTCAGATCCTACAGGGAACTGGTTTCTTTATTCATACCTGGCCGATGAGCAGGCTGTCGTTTGGTTCGATTTTCCCAGTATGGGATTCAATAAAAACTGGATTGCTGTTTCGGGTAATATGTTTGGTGGTGATTTTTACCGCACAGTATATGTATTTGATAAGCAAGCCCTGTATGCTGGCACCCCTGATGCTGCTTTTACACGTTTTGCTACCAGCCAGGGCTTTACTATCGTACCTGCTTACACCTTTGACAATGAGGTGGAAGAGTTGTATATGGTTTCTACAGGGACAGGCAATCAGGGTGGGGTAGGCTATATTCAGCAATGGAAACTAGATGGTGAACTCGATGACCCACAACTGACCATGATGGGTTTTATCGGAACGCCAAATCCCTGGTCGGGATCGGCGGGCACAAATGGTGATTTTTTGCCACAACTGGGTTCCGAACAGCTGATCAACTCGGTGGACCACCGCATGTGGAACGTGGTTTACCGAAATGGAAAAATCTGGGCCACCCATCATATTTTTTTGCCGGCCGGCAATCCCAACCGAACTGCCATTCAATGGTGGGAGTTGAACACGGATGGGGAAGTGTTGCAAAGAGGGCGCATCGACGACCCAACAGGGATGAATTCGTATGCCTATTCCAGCATCGCTGTAAATGAATTTGAAGATATTTTGATAGGGCATAATATTTTTTCATCAGAACAATATGCCAGTGCGGCCTATTCTTTCAGGGCACATTTTGATCCGCCAAATACCACACGTGCTCCATTCCAATACAAAGATGGTTTGGCTCCCTACTACAAAACCTTTGGTGGTGGCCGCAATCGCTGGGGCGATTATTCTGCTGCTATGGTTGATCCCGTTAATGATGTTGATTTTTGGGTGTTACAGGAATATGCCGACACCCCTATGGGCAACGACCGATGGGGAACCTGGTGGGCTTATTTGCGTGTCCCTTTCGAAACACAACCTGATTTTGCCGCTGATGAAACCCTTATTCCGGCAGGTGAAATCGTTAACTTTACGGATATGACCGCTGGTGTGCCACAATCATGGGAATGGCATTTTGAGGGGGGTGAACCTGAGACATCTACAGATCAGCACCCCGAAGGAATTTTGTTTAATACAGAAGGAAGTTATACGGTTACTTTGACCACTACCAACGAATTTGGTTCAAATACAGAAACAAAGGAAGATTATATTACCACCAGCACCAGCATATTGCCTGAAGTGGCATTTAGTGCCAATAAAGTATTGGTTTGCTCAGGCGGAATTGTAAGCTTTACGGACGAAACAAGCTATTTACCAAGGGAATGGGAGTGGGTTTTTACACCTGCTACTGTTACGTTTGTGAATGGTACTGATGCATTTTCGCAGCATCCCGAAGTGCAGTTTGATGAGGCCGATTTGTATTCAGTTAGTTTAACGGCTTCCAACCTAAACGGATCGTCTTCCGAAACGGTATTTGATATTATCAGGGTTGGAGGTGAGCAATTGCCTTACGGTCAGAATTTTGAATCGTTGAGTTTTGCCAGCGAAAACTGGACAGTGGAAAACCCGGATGATAAAGTTACCTGGGAAATTATTGAAGTAGGGGGGCTTAATGAAAGCAGCCACGCAGCCTATCTGGATTTCTACAGCTACTATGCCATTGGGCAAAGAGACAGGCTGATATCGCCACCTCTTGATTTGCGAAACTACAACAATATGAACCTCACATTCAGGCATGCCTATGCACAGCGCAATCCGGCCTATGCCGATTCGCTGATAGTTTATATTTCGGTTGATTGCGGTGAAAGCTGGACACGGCTTTTTGGCGATGCTGAAAATGGAAGCGGCAATTTCGCCACCCATCCTTTGGTTGATGGATTTGTTCCTGAAAATGTTTGGGATTGGTGTGGCGTTGATTGGGGCGCCCCCTGTATCACCCTCAACCTGAACGATTACCTTGGTCAATCTGATGTGCGGATCGCTTTTGAAACCTATAGTTTTTTTGGCAACCCACTCTATTTAACGGATATCCGCATAGGGCCAACCGTAGGGCTCGAACCGGAAATTGTTGCAACAAATGGGCTCTTTCTATCACCCAATCCTACAAATGGGCAGTTGAATATTAGCTCCACATCGGGCAAGGAAATCAGCCGCTTTGAAATTATCAGTTCAACAGGGATGGTGGTTTATCGTGCTGATGATAAGGGACAAAAGCAGTTTGCAGTTGACTTATCTGTTATGGCCAAGGGTGTTTATATTGTCAGGGCAGAGGTTGATGGTGAAATAATTACGGAGCGTTTGATGCTGAGGTAATTCTTGTTGAGACTGCTTTTGGCTAAAGCCAGTTTGAAATGGTTTTATTCATGAGCCGGCTAAAGCCGGCAAAAAAAACACGGAAAGTTTAATTACTTTCCGTGTTTTTTTGTGAATACAGTTCAGCTATAAGTAGCTGAAAACAGATAAATTATGCTTATTTTATCTCGATTCTACTTACCTCCCAGGCAGCAGCCGTACCGCTGTTTGAGCGATAGCGCAAGGCAATAAACACATTCGCCTGTCCATCATATTCACTGATGTCGATATCTCCTGAATCAAAGAAGTCCCAACTGTTTCCAGGAGGCAGGTTTGAGATGCTTATCTCGGTCCAGTTACCTTGATCAGCTGGGTTTGCTGTGCCATTATAGTCGGTTGACATCATTACCTGCAATAAATCCCAATTGCCATTTAAGTAGTTGGCGGCATGCCTGATGGCTAATTTGGAGTCGGTATGTGAGCTCAGGTCAATAGCCGGACTTACAAGCCAATCTTCATTCACGGTATTGGAGCCGCTGTCATAGCCGTTAATATAGGCACATCCTCCATCAAAACTGGCCCATTCCCATGATTTAGGTCCTGTGTTGTCAAAAGCTGTAAAGGAACCCAGTGTTGAATCAAAGTCTTCAAAGAAAACGGCATCTCCGCCGCCTCCGCCGCCACCGCCACCGCCGCCTTCAAGGTCGAAGTCGTCAGCAGTGCCGTCTGAATCACGCGAGCCTGCCATGCCAAAGTATGTGCGCAGTACGCCAGTCACA
>CAYTUA010000017.1:0-2889 GCA_964440855.1 uncultured Lentimicrobiaceae bacterium | reverse complement strand
GGCCGGCATGAGTGCCGAGAGCGGCATAAAAACCTTTCGGGATGATGATGGGCTTTGGCAAAACCATCGTTTCGAGGACCTGGCCAGTCCGCAGGGCTGGCGCAACAACCCGCAGCTAGTTCTGGATTTTTACAATATGCGCCGCAAGCAGCTGTTTGAGGTGGAGCCCAATGCAGGCCACCTGGCCCTGGTAAAACTTGAAGAAAAGTTTGATGTGCAAATAGTTACGCAAAATGTTGACGACTTGCATGAAAGGGCTGGTTCATCAAAGGTGCTGCACCTGCATGGCGAACTAAAAAAAGTACGTTCCACACGCAATCCCAAATTGGTTTACACCATGGACCATTGGGAACTCAAGTTGGGTGATTTGTGTGAAGAAGGTGCACAACTCAGGCCACATATTGTTTGGTTTGGCGAAGCTGTTGACAATATCATGCCCGCTGTGCAGCTTATTGGCAAGGCCGACATCCTGCTTGTTATTGGCACCTCCCTGATGGTGTATCCGGCTGCCGGCCTGATTGATTACGCCCCACCGAATATCCCTATCTATTTGATAGACCCCAAGTCAACCCCAGCCGTGGAGTACCAAAACCTGACAACAATTCGCAAAAAAGCCGTTGAAGGGGTGCCTGAACTGGTTGAACATTTAATTAAAAATAACTGATTTACAAACACATAAACATCTAACCAAAAAAATTATCCTTAATAAGACATGAAACACCGAACAACAATTTCAATCTTGATCATATTTTTTGCGCTTGGCTTAAATGCCTGCAAAGAAAAAGACACCATTGACCAGGCTGCCCTCGACAAGCAAAAAATTGAAAACTACCTGGCCGATAACGGACTCGAAGCCATGAGCACCCCTTCCGGGCTGCAGTATATCATCCACAATGCAGGTGATAGCCGCAAGCCCAATATAAACTCAAGGGTGAGTGTTGCTTACAAAGGCTATTTATTAGACAATACGGTGTTTGATCAGTCGGATTTAATTGATTTTCAACTCGGCCAGGTAATCAGAGGCTGGCAGGAAGGCATTCAGCTTATTGGCGAAGGGGGAAACATCACCCTTTTTGTACCCTCCCACTTGGGATACGGCAGTCAACAAACAGGTTCAATTCCAGCCAATTCAGTTCTGATTTTTGAAGTGACGCTTTTTAATTTTTATTGAGATAAATTTCTTAATTTGCAGGCCATTTCCTAAAAAACCCATGCAGCCATGAGCCCACCTGACACCGTTTTATTAGAAAAAGCCCGACAATTTTGCGATTATCAGGAAAGATGTGTTGATGAAGTTAGGCAAAAGTTGCTTCAATGGCACGCCGATCCACACCTGATTGACAAGATTATTATTCAACTCGAAAATGAGAATTACTTGGACGAGGACCGTTTCGTGCGCAATTATGCTTTGGGCAAATTAAGGCACAATAAATGGGGCCGCAACAAAATAATTCAAGGGCTGAGGCAAAAAGGCGTGCCAGAGCTTTTCATTCAGATTGGACTGGAGGAAATTGACAGTGAGGAGTATATCCAAACACTCAAAGAAGTATTGTCGGCCAAGCGGATCAAGGAAGAAGATCCTTTCAAAATGAAAGGGAAACTGGCCCAATATGCCATCCAGAAAGGCTTTCAAAGTTCGTTGGTTTGGGATGTATTGAACAACAAACGATGAGCATACTTGGCAGTTCTGATTATTGTCGCTATTTTTGCCTGTAATTGACTTATTTGAAACATGCCTTATGATCAATATAGAACACCAAAAAGACATGCGCAAAAGGCTTGAAGCCTTGAGGAGGTATCTTTGACATCGATCGCCGGTTGATCGAAATAGAAGAAGAAGAAGAGCGCATACAAGCCCCCGATTTTTGGGACGACCCAAAAAAAGCAGAGATGCTGCTAAAAAACATACAAGATAAAAAACGCTGGACAGATGCTTACAACAGGGCGCATAACGCCTATGAAGAGCTTGCTATTGCCTTGGAGTTTTTTGAAAGCGGCGATGCCGATGAAAAGGAGGTGCAAAAGCAATACAACATCTGTTTGAACGAAATTGAAGAGCTTGAATTTTTGAATATGCTCAGCAATGAAGAAGACAAGCTGCCGGCCATTATCAATATCAATGCCGGGGCAGGTGGGACTGAGAGCCAGGATTGGGCCGAGATGCTGATGCGTATGTACCTGATGTGGGCTGACGACAATAAATACAAGGTAAAACAACTTGATATACAAGAAGGGGAAGTGGCCGGCATCAAAAGTGTTTCGTTGGAAGTAGAAGGCGAGTATGCTTTTGGTTACCTGAAAGGCGAAAATGGTGTTCACCGGCTGGTGCGCCTCTCCCCTTTTGACTCGGCCAACCGCCGCCACACCTCTTTTGCATCGGTTTATGTGTATCCGATCGTTGACGACAACATCGAAATCCACATCAATCCGGCAGATATCAGCTGGGACACTTATCGTTCAGGAGGACCCGGCGGACAAAACGTGAACAAGGTGGAAACCGCCGTAAGGTTAAAACATGCCCCATCCGGCATTGTTGTTGAATGCCAGGAAACACGCTCGCAAGGCCAAAACCGCGAAAAAGCCATGCGAATGTTAAAGTCGCAACTTTACGAGCTGGAATTACGTAAACAGCAGGAAGCCAAAGATCAAATTGAAGGAACGAAAAAGAAAATTGAATGGGGATCACAAATCCGCTCCTATGTGTTGCATCCATATAAAATGATAAAAGATTTGCGCACCAACCACGAAACCTCCAATGTGCAGGCTGTGCTGGATGGCAAAATCAATGACTTTTTAAAAGCCTACTTAATGCAATTCGGAAGAGATTAAACGCCAAACCCTAAACGCCAAACGCTGAACGCCAAACGCTGAACGCCAAACACTAAACGC
>CAYTUA010000016.1:0-9079 GCA_964440855.1 uncultured Lentimicrobiaceae bacterium | reverse complement strand
TGTAGGTAATGTTCACGTTAGCGGCAGCGTCACCGGGGTTTTGCAGGGTGAGCCACTCGTCGAATGGGCCTCCGTTGCCCGCCTGCCTCGTGGTCCCTTCAGCGAAGTAGTACTGCTTCTGGAGGGTATTGATGCCCCTGGCGATGGCTTCGGCCAGCTTGCCCGTTTTCTGATAGGCGGAAACATAGGGAATAAATACGCGGGATTTTTGCTTTTTGGTCATTTCATCCTGTGCATACTCCCGAGAAAGTGCAACATACCTTTTCCAATTGCTACGCAACAAGGGACCGTGGCCGGTGCAAATGGCATCGATTTCCAGTGGTTCAATTTTCTCAATGGCCTTGAGCATGAATTTGCTGAAAGGCCTGAGAATCACATCAAAATAATATTTGAACGCATCATCCCAATTGGGGACCAAATCATCGTACATGCGGTCGTCGGCGTAATGGGCGCCGAAGGAATCGCAGGTAAAAAGCAGCTTATCCTCAGGTATATAGGTGTACATGCTATCCGGCCAATGCAGGTTGGGTGCGCCAATAAAACGCAGGGTTTTGTTTCCCAGGTCGATTTCCTGCCCGTCTTTCACCTGAATGCTTTCAAAAGGCCTGTTGAGCAGGTCGTTCAGATAGCGGATGGCATTGCCGCTTCCAACAATTTTGGCCTTGGGTGCGATATCAAGCAATTTGCCAACACAACCGGAATGATCGGGTTCGGTATGGTTCATTACGATGTATTCAATTTCTGCGGGATCGATCAGGCTGCGGAGCTTGGCCTCGTATTCCGGCCAAAATTTTTCCTTGACGGTTTCGATAACGGCCTTTTTGTCGGCATCAATAAAATAAGCATTGTAGGTGGTACCGTACTTGGTTTCCATCACCACATCAAAGGTGACAATGTCGTGGTCAAGCACGCCTACCCATTGCACATCGGGCTTTATATCAAGTACGTGGGGCTTATTCATAAGATTCATCTTTGGTTTTGAGTTTGGGAAATTTCTGATGCAAATTTAGTGAAAAGGTGCTTTGAATCATTCTAAATAGTGCTTGATTTAAACCGTGGGCGATGATGATAAAAAAAAGTACTATGGATAATTAAAACCGTTTCAACGGTTTATAAAATCAAACCAGAAAGCCGGAATATACCTCATGCAAGCACTGTAACCTGGATATACCCCCACTTTCTCTGGCGCCGATTTGCAAAGTGTTGAAGGGAGTTGCACGGATTGAAAATTTGCACCAGCAAAAAAAATAAACATGTTACAATCTGCTTATTTATACTATATTTGCAAATATAAATAGTTTTATGAGTAGTTTAAACCTTATTCCTACAGAAAAAGTCATCGAACGGCTACGGTACGAAAATCCATGGTGGGTTAGCAGGCAAATACCTGATATTTATAGTGCTATGTCGAGACGCTTGTATTTCGATTTGTTTTACCCCTTTGTAACAGAAAAAGATGTACGAAGGGCTGTAGTATTAATGGGGCCAAGGCGCGTAGGAAAAACCGTACTGTTGTTTCACAGCATACATCAATTAATAGAAGAAAAGGTAAACCCGCAACAAATTTTCTTTGTGGGCATCGACAACCCTATTTATGTGCATTTGAGCCTTGAAGATATTTTGAGCCTCTGCAAAAAGTCGCAGAACCTGACGCAGCTCAATGGTTGTTATGTCTTTTTTGATGAAATACAGTATTTAAAGGATTGGGAACGTCACCTGAAAGTGTTGGTCGATTCGTATCCCGACACCAAATTCATTGTTTCCGGTTCGGCAGCAGCCGCTTTAAAATGGCACAGCACCGAAAGCGGAGCCGGTCGCTTTACCGATTTTATGTTGCCTCCCCTGACTTTTCAGGAATACATTCATTTAAAAAAACTAAACCACCTCATTTACCATGGCAACATAGATTATGGTGACAAGTCGGTTCCGTATTGCCTTACACACGATGTGAAAGTACTGAACAGGGAGTTTGTGAAATACCTGAATTTTGGAGGCTATCCTGAAGTGGTTTTGTCGGACAAAATCCAAAGCGATATGGGCCGTTATGTGAAAAACGATATTGTAGATAAGGTTTTGCTCAGAGATTTACCCAGTTTATATGGCATTAAAGATGTACAGGAATTAAACCGCTTTTTCACCTATATTGCTTACAATACAGCTAATGAATTTTCGTACGAAAAAATGGCCAAAGAAAGCGGCATTCAAAAAGACACATTGAAAAAATACCTGGAATATCTGGAAGCAGCCTTTTTAATAAAAGTATTGAACAAAATTGATGCCAATGCCCGGCGGTTAAAAAGGGTAACGAGTTTTAAAGTGTATTTAACCAACCCGTCACTGCGTACGGCTTTGTTTTCGCCCATTATGGAAACTGACAGTGAAATGGGCAATATGGTTGAAACGGCTGTGCTGTCGCAATGGATGCACCGTGAAAAATTGGATTTAACCTATGCCCGTTGGAAAGAAGGCAGGAACGAGGGCGAAGTTGATTTGGTGCTGCTTGATAACAAAAAATACAAACCGGTATGGAGCGTAGAGATAAAATGGAGTAATCGTTATTTTGATAAGCCTCAGGAATTAAAAAGCTTAGTATATTTCTGTAAAGCCAATAATTTTCAAAACGCTTTGGTTACAACAATTGACCAAACAGGAGTTAAGAAAATTGATGGCTTGCAGTTTTCATTTTTACCGGCATCGGTTTACTGCTACAATATTGGCGAAATAACATTGAAAATGAAGGGTGCCAATTGAATTTAAAGATAGTGCTTGTCTTTAAAGTCAAAGCCCAAGACATTATAGACAGACACGAATGAACCCGAATTCGGCCTAATTGGACAAGAAGCAGGAACACAAGGCACAAGCTAAAACCATCTTTTGCAAATCACCTGCTATCCCCCTTATACAGAACAGTTTTAAATAATGCCTGAAAATTTGGAAAACCCATCAACATCATCTATTTTTAACCCCTGAAACCAAGCCTGCTTTTGCATATACAAATGCATGCTCTTTTGGAAGGTTTTCGGATAAAAAACGAATGATCAGGCTGATGAGGTAAAACCAAAAAAAAACCCGGCTTCATCACCAGCATAAGAACTGGGAGAGGAATCACCGGGACTACAACGCAAAGATAATACATTTATGGACTACAACGCAATAGTTGAAAGAATAATTTCGGAAGAAAGGATTGAACCCTACTTGAATTACCACGAAAATAACCTTTCTAAAGCAATTGCCCATTATAAAAGTAACATCCTTATATCTGAATCTTTCTACCCTTTACTTGCTGTATTAGAGATTGGTTTAAGAAATTCTATTGATTATCAGATGACTAAACGATTTAATGATAAAGAATGGTATGATAACAAAGATTTTGTAAAAATTGCGACTAGATTCCAAATAGACAGAATATCAAAGGCAAGAACGAATATATTCTCTGAAAAAAAAGAAATCACTCCTGGAAGAATAATATCAGAATTATCATTTGGGTTTTGGACATCATTGTTTGACACGAAATTTGAAATGACTTTATGGAAAAACTTGAGGTTAGCATTTCCAAATTGCCCGAAAAATATCAGAAAAAGAAAAACAATGAGCTCCAAGCTTAACGGGATAAGAAAACTAAGAAATAGAATCTTTCATCACGAAGCAATTACTTGGAATTTAAATGTTTTGAATGCATATAAGGACGAAATTATTCAAGGAATTGAGTGGTTAAATAAGGATTTATTGGAATGGATAGTTGATTTAAATCACGTTGAAGAAACCATTGTAAAATCCAGAAAGACAACTGAATGACGACGATTAACCAGCTGCTAAAACATATAAGGTTTAACCAATATGTGCTGAATGTGTTAGTTAGGTGGCCTGATTGACTCGCAGCAGGTTTCATAACGTGGTAAAGATACGTTGCTTCCTTAACCCAAGACCGGTCACACCCGCAGCCGTTCCTCTCGCCCAACCCCCTAAAACAGATTAACAATTCCCTGAAAAACGGAATACTTTGCATGCGTAAATATCCCACGTAACGCCCACAATGCCCTTACACTGACTTTGCATTCCCCAGGTGCGGAATAATCGGCGATAATTTTTGCGGCCTAGCCTGGCAGACTTGGCATATCGCTTCTGCATAATGCATAGCAGTTTTCGATGCAAGCATTCATCTTCCGGGCCCCTAAGCTGAAGCCTAAAGGCACAAGCTAAAACCATCTTTTGCACAACCATTGCCATCTACCTTATAAAGAACAGTTTTAAATAATGCCTGAAAATTTGGAAAACCAGGCAACATCACCTATTTTTAACCCCTGAAAACAAGCAATACCCAACAGATGAATAACACAGCAAGACTTCTGAACCAAATACCCGGTTTAATTGGAGGTGAAGATGGATTGCTGGTAAAGAGGGGGATTTGGGAAAAAAAGGTGTTATTATAAACAAGTTGCCGTTCATTGTAAGTGCCTTATTGTAAGCAAGATAAATTAGATAAGATTTGTATATTAATACAAATTGAAAAACGAATTGACAACATGACAAATAAAACTCAGATAGAAGTTGAAAATAGGCTCATTTCGATAGTTAAACAAGACGAGCAAGATTATATCTGCCTGACAGATATGGTTAGAGGTGAAGAAGGGACTGACCATATTCGCAATTGGATGAGAAATCGCAATACAGTAGAATTCATTGGATTATGGGAAACTTTGAATAACCCGAATTTTAAACCTGTCGAATTCGACACCTTTAGAAAACAAGCCGGATTAAACAGTTTCAATTTGACACCGAGAAAGTGGATTGAAACAACTGATGCAATCGGATTAATTTCAAAATCAGGAAGATATGGAGGTACATATGCCCACAAAGACTTAGCATTTGAGTTTGGTTCGTGGATTAGTCCAATGTTTAAACTCTTGTTGATAAAAGAGTATCAACGACTAAAGGAGATTGAGAGCAATCAATATAATCTTGAGTGGAACGTTAAACGGATTTTGACCAAAACAAACTACCTGATTCATACCGATGCAGTAAGAGATTGCATGCTGCCAGAAAAAAACTACGATAAAGATAAAGAGTGGCTGATTTATGCAGAGGAGGCTGATTTGTTGAACGTTGCACTATTTAATTGTACTGCAAAAGATTGGCGGGAGGCAAATACAGATAAAGCAAAGAAAGGTTTAAACATTCGTGATTTTGCAAGTATAAATGAACTTGTTGTATTATCAAACCTTGAGAATATAAATTCTATTCTCATTCGTAATCAGATTGATAAAACAGAACGCTATAGGCAGTTAAGAGAGATTGTTCATTTGCAATTAAAATCACTTGACGGACAGGACTTTATGAAAGCATTGAAAAAAGTATCTGATGACATCTACATGGAAACCAAAAAGAAGCTGAAATAGATGCTTTTAATGCTGAACTTGGACAAGAAGCAGGAACAAAAGGCACAAGCTAAAACCAGCTTTTGCACAACTCCTGCCATCCCCTTGTATAGAACAGTTTTAAATAATGCCTGAAAATTTGTAAAACCGAACAAAATCAGCTATTTTTAACCCATGAAAACAACCAACACCCGGCAGATGAATAACACAGCATGCGGTTTGAACCAAACGCCCGGTTTAATGTGAGGTGAAGATGGTTTGTTTGTGGGGGGGGGATTTGCGGAAAAAAGGTGTTTTTATAATCAAGTGTAATGTAAAAAAAACGACAATGAGACAAATTTTGACTTTGACAGTAGGATTGATTTTCCTAACTCAAATATCGTTTGGACAAAGCCAGACGAACATTGAACAGAAGCCATACATTGAAGTAACAGGACATGCCGAAAAGAAAATAGTTCCTGATGAGATTTATCTTTCAATTACAATTAAAGAAAGAGGATCAGGACGCGATAAGATAACAGTAGAACAACAAGAAAACGACTTAAGACAAGCACTCAAAGACTTGAGCATTCCACTTGAACTTTTAACTGTTGCAGATGCTCAAGCTGACTACATACGCGTAAAATGGACTAAAATGGATGTTATCTCCCGAAATGAATATGAACTCAAACTATCAACTGCTCAGCAAGTAGCGGATGTTTTTAAAAAACTCGATGAAATAAAAATTGACAACGCATTCATTTCAAGAGTGAGCCACTCGAAAATAAAAGAATATAGAAAGGAAGTTGAAATTGAAGCAATTAAAAATGCGAAATCAAAAGCAGACTATTTGTTAGCGGCAATCGGACAACAAACAGGAACTGCATTAATGATTAATGAACGGAACTCAAATTCAGGAGACTACATTGATGGACTTCAAATTCGTGGAGCAAGAGCTTCAAGTGGAATTATGCACGAAGTCCCAAGTCAAGATAAAATAAAAGGAACAATAGACTTTAGGAAAATTAAATTGGAAACTGTGATATACGTAAAATTTGAAATAAAGTAAAAGCACATACACACCACAGCACCTAAGAAAACCTGAGGCGCAATCCGTCAGCGAGGCATTTTGACTACGGTTAATTTTATTTCCCAGCCGACAGCGATCTGGTTTTGAGTGCACTACGTTTCTTTGCTGCGAAACATTCAGCCTGCCTAAACTCCCTTTCCACACCCTCATAAAACACATTAAGAAATCACGTTTCTTGGTGGAAGTTTTGGGTAGATGCTCCGTGTGCGCTTCCAAAACACGAGTCGATGCTAAAAAAACCAATACAGCCATTTTTTACCAACACCCGGTCAGAAAATCGAAAGAAAAAAGTAATTTAACCGGCTGAAAAGAAAAACATATAGTAAATGAAGATAAACAGATTGAACCCAAGAAAGGCACTGAACAAAGCCTTTCTGAAAGTAAAACCAAGTAGAACTGAGATTGAGAATTTCAAGGCCAATCTGATTAAATTAATCGGGAAAATTGACGAGATTGAAAGAGAAGAGAATCAAAAAAATCATTTAAGAGATTTCCTAAGAGACACTTATTATAAAGACCTATATGAAATTAATACAAAGGACACAAAGGATTTAGTAATACACCACGGAAAGACTAACAAGACAGATGTGGGCGTCATTATTGAAGCAAAAAGGCCGAGCAACAAATCAGAAATGCTCAATATTACCAACATCAACAAAAGAGCTTTTCATGAACTACTCCTATATTACCTCAGAGAACGGATTTCAGAGAAAAATCACAATATAAAGAATCTAATTATATCAAACATTTATGAATGGTATGTTTTTGACGAGAAGCTTTTTGAAAGACTTTTTGCTCAGAATAAGAGTTTAGTCAAACAATTTCAGGTATTTATTTCGAGTGGTAAAACGACAGATGTTTTTTACAAAGAAATTGCAGAACCGTTTATTGCTGGAATAACAGCCGAAATTGAATTTACACACTTCAATTTACAAGATTACCAAAAACCTTTGCGGAATAATGATAAGGCAGACGACAACAAACTGATTGCCCTTTTCAAGCTGCTTTCACCTGAGCATCTGTTAAAACTTCCGTTCGTCAACGACAACAATAGCCTTAATAAACGTTTTTACAGTGAGTTGTTGCACATTATCGGCCTGACCGAAACCAAAGAAGGTAGCAAAAAACTGATAGGCCGAAAAAAGGAAGGTGAACGAAATACAGGAAGCATTTTAGAAGATGCCATCATCCAGTTGGACAGCTTAGATAAAATTAGTCGGTTAGACCGTCCAGCGCAATTTGGAAATACACATCAGGAAAGGCTTTTCAATGTTGCCCTTGAACTATCCATTACCTGGATAAACCGCATTTTGTTTTTGAAGTTGTTGGAAGCGCAACTCATCTCCTATCACAAAGGCGATAAATCATATTCATTTTTAAATCTTGACAAAATCAAGAATTATGATGATCTGAACAGTTTGTTTTTTCAGGTATTGGCAAGGAAATTTGATGAACGAAATCCAGATGTAAAAGAAATTTTTGAGAAAGTTCCTTATCTCAATTCATCGCTTTTTGAGCCGACAGAAATTGAACAGCTTACCTTGTTTATCAGCAACCTGAAAGACGATAAAGCCATTCCGGTTTTTTCTTCTACCGTTACCAAAGACCAGCATGGAAGGAATAGAACAGGAAGTTTAAGTACACTCGAATATTTGTTTGAATTTTTGAACGCCTTCGATTTCAGCAGCGAAGGTTCGGAAGAAATTCAGGAAGACCATAAAACACTGATTAATGCTTCGGTTCTTGGATTGATTTTCGAGAAAATAAACGGGTACAAAGACGGATCGTTTTTTACGCCGAGTTTTATCACGATGTATATGTGCCGCGAAACAATCCGCAAAGCCGTTGTGCAGAAATTCAATGAAACAAAGAATTGGACATGCCAAGATCTGAATGAACTTTACGATAAAATCGAAGACCGAAAAGAAGCCAACAAAATTGTAAACAGCATAAAAATATGTGATCCTGCCGTAGGTTCTGGCCACTTTTTGGTTTCGGCACTGAATGAAATGATTGCCGTTAAAAATGACTTGAAAATTCTGCAGGACCATGACGGCAGACGCCTGAAAGAATACCACGTAGAAGTGGCAAATGATGAATTGATTGTAACTGATGAGGAGGGCGAATTGTTTGAATACAACCCAAACAACAAAGAGAGCCAACGGATACAAGAAACACTTTTCCACGAAAAGCAAACCATTATTGAAAACTGCCTTTTTGGTGTGGACATCAATCCCAACTCGGTAAAAATATGCCGTTTGCGTTTGTGGATTGAGCTTTTGAAAAACGCCTATTACAAAAATGCCACCGAACTTGAAACGCTTCCGAACATTGACATCAACATAAAATGCGGAAACTCTTTGGTGAGCCGTTTTGCCATTGATGCCGACCTGAAACAGGCGCTCAAAAAAAGCAAGTGGACGATTGACAGCTACCGTATGGCCGTTGATACCTACCGCAACGCCGAAAGCCGGGAGCAGAAAAGGGAAATGGAACGGCTGATTGCAGCCATCAAATCGGATTTCAGAAGCGAAATTTCGTTGAACGACCCCAAGCTAAAGAAGCTGCGCAAGCTGTCGGGCGAACTTTACCAAATGACCAACCAGGGGCAGCTTTTTGAAATGTCCACAAAGGA
>CAYTUA010000015.1:0-4625 GCA_964440855.1 uncultured Lentimicrobiaceae bacterium | reverse complement strand
TTTCGAAAGTTGATTCTTTGGAGATTTCATGTATCATTAAAAGTTGACCTTGCAGGTTGTACACGCCCAACTCTATGCTTCTAAAAACTTTTTCAAACGAAACCTCAAATTTTCCGGTCCAAGGATTTGGAAACCCCTTAACCCATGAATGGTTTTGGCTGTGCTCATCCAAACCTATATTACAAGCATTGAAATTAAAAAAGATTACTATTTGCTGATGTTTACTGCATCCGGTTTCGATATCAGACACTTCTACCCACCAAGTTTGCCAGTCGAGCCAGTTGCCGTTGGTAGTAGCCTTTTGCACTTGTTGCACTGAGCCGTTTGACCAATAATAGCCATAACCCGGCCCTGCATTCAACATCACCGAATCGCGCACACATACTACCAGGGTATCGTTTACCAAGTTCAGGTTGGAAGGCACAATGTCAAAAACAGGCAATTGATTCACCGTAACATCAACATAATCTGACACCTGTAAAAACCCATCATCAATTTCAACAGTGTAGCGGGTTGTTGTCTGCGGGCTTACCTCCACAACTGCTGTATTGGCAGTCCAAGAGGAGTTGTCAGCGGTCCAGCTATAGCTGTATTGCTGACTTCCTCCATACACTGTTGCCTGCAAACCTGTTGTCTCACCTAAACAGATTACAGCCGGATCAGCTTGGGCAAAAACACCCAACTGATCACCCCCTACAACGACATTCAAGCTGGATGGATGACTTACACAGCCATTGGCATCAGTTACCACCAATGTAAAAGTAGTCGTATTAAATAACAACTTTGTTTGAGGATTCGATATAAATGGATCTGTCTGTGGGTTATTTAATGAATCTGCCGGTGCCCAAAGCCAGCTATAAACGCCCGAACCTCCTGTTGCTGTAGCATTTAAATGAGTAAAAGTGCCCACATTAATTACTTCATTTGTTCCTGCATGGGCAGTGGGCCTTGGAATCAATTGCACAAATACCTCTGTCTCAGCTGTATTATATCCATCGTTTACCTGCACAAAATAGGTTGTACTGCTGTTGGGCTGCACAACCGGATTCTGAATGTTAGAAGTAAAACCAGCAGGCACCGACCACCAAGTATAGCTATAATTAGCTGGCTCACCACCATAAGCCACGGCGTTTAACTGGGTACTTTCCCCGGTGCAAATTGCTTGAGGGCTGGCTGTGGCATTCACACCCAAAGGTCCTCCATTAACATCTACAAAAACATCATCAACACTCAAACAACCTGACAGTGTATTGGTAAGAGTTAGCGTAAAATTCACTGGAGCTGTAAGGGGCAAGCTACTGGTAACAAGCTGGGTATGATTGTCATCTTCAAACAATTCCTCCGGCGACCAGTTTACGGTAAAATTAATCACATCACCTCCAACGCTGCCGACAAGTTCGGCCGGCCATTCATAAGTTACCTCGAAATCGGGACCTGCATCGGCTACACTTAATTCCCCAACCTCAACTGTAACCTGATCACTCACTGTACTTTGACCATCTGAAACCTCGACATGGTAAGTCGTTGTTTCGATAGGATTATCATAAGCTACCGGCTGGTCGGAAGTAAAACCAGGCGGAATAGATGACCAGGTGTAAGTGTAGCTGCCTGTTCCGCCTGTTGTATTGGCTGTAAGCTGCACCTGTTCGCCAGGGCATATAAAAGTTGGGTTGGCTTGAGCGGTTACAGCCAAAACAGTACCAGATACGATAACCGTCATATCATCTATAGTGGTGCAGCCCGAACTATTATCAGTTATGTGAAGCGTGAACAAGCTGGTTTCATCAAGCAAAACAGTTTCAGGCTGCAAAATATCAGGATCAACCAAAAGGGGCTGAGGCTCCCAAACTATGCTATAACTACCCGAACCGCCACTTACACTTCCTTGCAGTTGGGTTGAAGTTCCGGCAGGAATGGTTATGTCTGGTCCGGCATTGGCAATTGTTACCTGACCAACATCTACCGACACCTGACCTTCGACAGTATTCTGGCCATCATTCACTTCAACAAAATAAATTGTGGGAACAATGGGTGTGGCCAATGGTGCAGCCAATGTGGAATTAAAACCGGGCGGATCTGAGCTCCAAATATAGGTATAGGAACCCGAGCCTCCACTCGCAACAGCCTGAAGCTGAACCGACTCACCTTTACAAATTTCTGAAGGATCGGCCGATGCCTCAACACTCAAAACACCACCAGTTATGGTTACAACCATTTGGTCAGTGCTTACACAGCCAGCGCTGTTGTCTGTAATGGTAAGCGTAAATGTGGTTGTGGATGTAAGCGGCAATGTTACAGCATTTAGAATGGTATTGTTTTCAATCAAAGCTGCTGGCTGCCAATTTACAACAAAACTTCCTGAACCTCCGCTAACCGAACCTTCCAACTCAGTAGTCCAACCTGTTGGAATAGATTGGTCAGGACCGGCATTGGCATGTGTTACTTCACCAACAGTTACAGTTACTTGGTCGGTTATCGACAACTGCCCATCGAACACCTCAACAATATATGTAGTTGTTTGGTCAGGAGAAACAACCGGATTAGCAATAATTGAACTAAACCCAGTCGGGTTAGAAGTCCATGAATAGCTATAGTTAGCAGAGCCGCCACTTGCATTGGCTGATAATTGAGCCGATTCCCCAGGGCAAATTGTTCCAGGGTTGGCTGAAGCGTTCACAACGAATTGATTCCCTGATACGTTGATTGTTACCTGGTCGGTGCTGCTACAATTTGATTCGTTATCGGTAAGTGTCAGTGTGAAAACTGTGGTGGATGTTAAAGGCAAAGTCTGGGGATGCTGCATATTGGGGTTTACTAAATATGCTGCAGGTTGCCACGCATATGAAAAACTACCTGATCCACCGCTGCCATTACCGCTCAGGGTAGTGTACCATCCATGGGGAATGGTTTGATCGGGGCCTGCATCGGCAATTCCCGCTGTGCCAACTGTTACCGGCAGTGTAATGCTTTGGGCACATTGCATATTATCTGTGTAGGCCGTTAAAGTTACCTGAAATGTGCCAGCTGTGGCGAACTGGTGCAAGGGGTTTTGTAATGTACTGGTATTGCCATCACCAAAATTCCATTCCCAGGCTGTAACTGCTGCTGAAGGCGGGTTCACAGTTGTTTGGTCTGTAAACTGTGTTGGCTCACCCAGACAGGCAGTTGTATAAGAAAAGTTGGGCACAGGCATGGATAACACCTCCACTTCAGTGCTGATAGGGTCACTTTGGTTTCCACCAACAGTAATCACCAACGTATATGTTCCGGCATGCGAAAGCTGCGCATTGTTGATAACAGGATTTTGCTGGTTTGAAGTAAATCCGTTGGGGCCAGTCCAGAAATAGTTGGCGTTGGCCACCGGGTCAGCATACAATTGAATTTGCTCACCAACGCATACAGGGCTGTTGCTGCCAATAGGTGGTGGCACAATTGAACAGTCTGTTTCGCCTGTTCCTCCTGTTTTAGAGAATGTAATCTCGCATGGATCATTGGAATAGTTGGTAATCATTAAAATATAGTACTCACCTACCTGCCCATTGGGTATATCACAAATTTCAGTTGATGCTGTGGAATAACTACAATCTACTACTTTGTTTTCAGTTAATCCTGTTGGACAAGGTTCAAAAGGGTCATCGAAAGGTCCCCAGAGGATAAAGTCTATATCTTCAGAGGGATTACTGCTCATGGTAATTTGTATGGCACCTGGCAACAAAATTCGCATATGATACCAAACTGGATTAGGCTGGGTATAGAGGCAATCATAAAATGGGCCGGGTTCTGCCGTACCAGAATTAACTCCTGCCGGAAATGTATAAACTTCGCTTGTACAAAAAGGATCAGAAATGGCGCAATTGGAATTCCGATCGTATTCAACTCCCATCATAAAACTCAACACACCAGCCCCAAAAACCTGCTCCAAATTGAGAAGTATGTCGCCAAAATCTTCCTTACTGACGTCATGTGAAGTTTTAACTGCTTGTTTGCGAATGCCGGAAACAAGTGTACCAACCTGACTATATGATAAATTTGCCTCACATGCTTGAATCGATAAAAAACCCGCCTGAGCTGATAGATCTGCACATAAGTCGGGATGCTCTGAAATTGCAAGCATAAATAAAGCCCCTGCCTGCAATGACGAAAAATCCTTCAAAGAGACTTCGTAAACGGATTCTCCATTAATCTCCACATTTTGCATCGGATACAGCGGATTCGTAAACCATATGCATTGCAAACATGAAATCACAAAGAAAATCAGAACCTTGACCGGTCTGATCGTTGAAACAAGATTCGATATTTTCATTTTTCCTACAAACGTTTGTTGTTTAATTTGGTTTTTTACCACTTCAACGTCAAGGGGGAGCAGAGATTAAGAAATTGTAAAATTAATAAGATTTGGCGTTGGTTGCAAATCAACTGAATAATATCCTTAGCCTGCGAATTCACAAAATTTCTCGCCAAGCAGCAAAGAATAATCAATTCAGTTGGAAATTATGGGAAGCCATTTTCTTTATTGCTTAGGCTGTTTAACCTGTATTATTCACAAAAAGCAAAAAATAAGTTCATATATGGTTGGATAAGAGACATTAAAAGCAATTGCTGGCAAGAACTAATTTTTTTTGCTT
>CAYTUA010000014.1:0-3736 GCA_964440855.1 uncultured Lentimicrobiaceae bacterium | reverse complement strand
GTCCTCGGCCATATAAAACCATTGGGCTGCGTGCAGCGACATATAGATCATATTGTTGTTCAGCTCAGGCAATTTCAGGTCAATAATACCTTTTATCCTGTATTTCCCGGCTGCTGTTGCACCTTGAAAGCCTTGCCCTATCAAAACCAGGGTATCACCTGTATGTACTTTCAATATGCCGGCCAAGCCTTCGGCAACCAGTATGTCACTATCTTCATTTATAATTAATTCGCCTTCTGTAAGGTTGTCAGCCAAGTCATTCAGTTTTCGTTCCTTTTCGGGATCAATGCCCACCACCATGGCCCCTCGTGTTTGGCCTTCGGTTGCCACCAGGGCAAAATTTTGCAGCCGGGGCACCTGATAGGCAATTCTATCGTCAAAGCCCCTCAACAGACCGGCAAGTTCGTCATCGTACAGCAGGCTGTTGTCAATAGAAGGTTCGTCCTCATAAAACACATCTTGAATCTGGATATAACCGGTGCTGTACTTCACCATGCTGTCGATCATTCGTCCGTAAGAGCCTTGCTCCATGGAATAAAACACAATAGCCAGCAATACGGCAAACAGGACAGAGCTGATGGTGATTAGCGACCGCCGCTTATTGCGCCACAAATTGCGCCAGGCCAGGGTTAGAATTATTTTCATTGTTTCAATTTTATCGTATTAATTGCGTCCCTATTTTGGGCTTTTAAATAAAGCTGTTTTTTGTATTGTCAATAGTTTGATTATCAAAAATATTCGCTGACAAATCACTTTTACCACACAACTTACATCCCTTGCAAGGCATCAAAATTCTTCAGGTTTTGCGTGGAAAAGAAATCTTCCTCAATCGGAAAATCAAACCGTACATTCTGATAAACAATGATGGTACTTTGATTTTTGCTGTTGTGAGGGATCATTTCCATGCGTGTAGGCAGCTCGCGGTCATCCATCAGGCGCACATCGCTCATCAGCATGGTGGAAACCAGTTCATTACCTTCATCATAATTTTCTGTTTTCATGTGCAGGTATTTGTCTTTTGATACCCATAGCAACACCTTGCTAAAGACTACCGAAGATTCGGGATGGGGAATAAGTTCAATTTTCCAGCAAAGGTGACCGTCGATTTCTTCCTCGCCAAGAATCTGGTGGTCATCATTGGAAAAGTCGGAACCCATCCACGATTGCGACATCATGGAAGGCGGCATTTTAATGGTGCGGTCAATAGAAGGGATGAAGTTCCAGATTTCCTTTTGCCTTTTCAAAAAACCCATGCCTTTATCACGGGCAGGTGCTGTGACAAATATCAGGCTGTATTCCTCGCCTTTTGACCAGGCCCTTAGGCTGATCTCACGGGTATAGCGCGGGCGCACAGTTGTCATGGTCATTTCCACATACGATGAGCTTCCGCGGGCATTGTCTTCCATTTTCTGAATAATTTCGCGCACATTTTGCGCTGATGATTCGGCGGCTAAAGCTATAAGAAGGCCTATCAGTAAGTATTTTCCCTGTTTTTTCATATCAATTATATTTGTTGAAATTTCATTCATTGTTTTTTGCTTCCCATTGATCAAGAAATGCGGGGAATTCTTCACATATATATTTATAAAAATCAGCCCCGTTCTTAAGCCATTCGGTTGTTCTATCTGTTTTTTCTTCGCGCAACTCAATAGCTTTTTCAAAGTGTTTTTGAAGTATTCCGGTTAATTTCAATTTGGACTTCATGATTTCGCTCCACGAAAAACCATGCGAAATCCGGTAATACGTTTTGCGATCGCCAGGCAGGCTGATGGCTTTTACAAATCCAACCTGCACCAGGCTGCGGATATTGGTGCTTATGGAACTTTTGCTGGCTTTTAGGGCAGTGGTTAGTTCATCAAACGAAACCCGTTCTTTATCACAAACAAACAAATAGCCCAATATGCGTCCTGTCATCCGCGTAAGGCCCGCTTGTTCCATCAGTAAACCTGTTTCTTCAATATATGACTCTTTTGTGTTCATAATTTTCAGATTAATGAGTCATCAAAATTAATATTCTTTAAGTTCTGTAACAAAAGAACCAAAAAAACTTTAAGGGTTGCAAATCTGAAATTAAAGAGTGTAAAAAAATGAAAGGGTCAGAATTTTAATGCCTTTGCAATAAAACTAAAACTCATCCTTGCCAAAGCCGGTTTTGTCCTTTGGTTTTTGTTTTCCATTAAAGTTCAGGTTATAGCTAATACTGAGTTCGGCAATAGGTCCGAAATAGTAGTAATCGGTATCCTGGTAAAAAATTTGTACGCCTTCTTTATTGAACGCCCTTGTTGAAACGCCTCGTAAATTGGAATCGAAAATATTCAGTGCCCGCAGGTTGAACGTCCAGGCCTGTTGCTTGGGTGGGGAATAGGAGAGCGCTGCATTGGCCATATATCGCAGGGCATTTGAGCCTTGAGCAGTAACCTCTGCTGAGCGCACTTCAAAATCGGCCGAAAGCCTGAAGGCCTTGCTGATATTGTAATTGCCGCTGCCTTTCAGGTTCCAGTTGGTGGAACGGTTGTCTTCGCTGTAACCAAAAATAGCTGCCTGCACCCTGAAGTGGTATAAAGAAGAACTGATAAAGAATTTTGCCCTGTTGCCCCATTCCAGATTGGTGCTTAACTCAGCACCGGTAGCTACTGTTTCTCCGGCATTGGTAAAGCTTCTGATCAAAACCTGCTCATCAGAAAATACAGTATTTACACGAAAAACCGCATTGGTAACACCGCGATAAAAACCCGTTAGGTTAAATTGTTGGTTACCCACATTCTTTTTGTATGAGAGCTCATAGGTTTGAATGTACTCTGGTTTGAGTGCCGGATCGCCCACCACATAAACTTCCAGGTGACGGCGATATAGAAACGGGAACATATTCTTCACCGGCGCACGGCTTATCCTGCGGCTGGCTGCCAGACTGAGCACATCGCTGTTTGCAAAGGCATAGGCTGCGTGCAGGCTTGGAAACAAATCGGTTTGTTGCACCACATAATCATCTTGCACAGGGCGTTCAAACAGATTGAAATAATCAGGATTGTCAATCTTCAGGTGCTGATCAGTGTGTTCGACCCTGAGTCCCATTTTATACTGCAATTGTTCCCATTGGCCGGCAAGATCAACATAGGCTGCATAAATACCACGTCGCAGTTCCGAGGCGTTTTCCAGGCTTGTATAGCCCCCCCATTGATTGGTTGCCACATTGAGGGTGTCGTATTTAAAATTACCTGCAATATACAGGTATTGAGGCTGGATTCCTGTGCTGAAAGTCAGGCCGTTTGCGAAATCTTTTGCGTAGTCAATTGACAACCGATATCCGTTCAAAGGGGTTTCATCGTTTTGTTTGTAATGTGAAATCATATTGAGCAATGATGACGTTCCCTGGTCATAGGCCTGATTGGGATTGTCAATATCATGGCTTAGTAAAGTGTATTCGTAGAGTGCTGCAAAAAGCCATCGGCTGCTTTGGTTTGGCTTGTAAGTATAATCGAGACTTAAGGTATTGAACGCACCTTTTCGGATACCGGTGTTCGGGTTGAAGGTAAAACTGCGGTTCCAGATGTTGCTTTTTTGGCTATTATCCAAATCATCTGTCATATAAATATCATACAGATAATTTGCTTTACGGCCTTCGAGCTTACTTCCAAAATAGTAAGAAGCAGCCAGATGCGATTTGCGTGTCAATTGTTTTTCCATGCCGAGGTTGGCCGAATAGTTTTCGTGCCATTCCGGCTTTAGCCCTTCAGCA
>CAYTUA010000013.1:0-4448 GCA_964440855.1 uncultured Lentimicrobiaceae bacterium | reverse complement strand
AAGTTTTATTATAAATTATCTTTAGCGAATGAATAAAAAATCTGTTTATCAATCAGATACATATTTTATGCCCAGGTTTTTTTTTGTGCAGGGAGGCAACAGACCTTTAAATGCGCCTCAAATTTTCGTGAAATCCCGCTCTCTGTCTGAATATTTTAAATCAATCTAGCGTGTTAAAACAAGGAATGGTGCTTCGATCAACAGGAAGCTGGTACACTGTGAGGGATGAGGGAGGCAAAAACTACGATTGCAGGCTCAGGGGGCAGTTTCGCTTAAAAGGAGTCAGAACAACAAATCCTATTGCAGTAGGAGACAGAGTTACAATTGCAATTGACGAAAACAGTCAGAATGCAGTAATCCAGGAAGTACAAGAGCGGACAAACTTCATCATCCGGAAAGCCACACGTTTGTCCAAAGCATCCCATATTATAGCAGCAAATCTGGACCAGGCAATTCTTGTGGCCACCATTGACCATCCGCGCACATCTACAGGTTTTATCGACCGTTTTTTGGTTACATCCGAAGCCTATCATATTCCGGCAGCTATTGTTTTCAACAAAATTGATTTGTACAACCCACAGCAGCTTGACTTTTTAAATGAATTGACAGCCGTTTATTCTGTCGCCGGCTATCCCTGTTTCCAGGTTTCGGCTAAGCATAAACAAAACCTTGATACATTTGCAGCTCAAATGAAAGACAGAATAAGCCTCTTAACCGGGCATTCGGGCGTAGGAAAATCCGCCCTGCTCAATGCCATTGACCCGAAACTCTCCCTGAAAACAGGAGAGCTTTCGACCTTTCACAACAAAGGCAAGCACACCACCACCTTTGCTGAGATGCATGCCTTGGAATTTGGGGGATGGCTTGTGGACACGCCAGGAATAAAAGAGTTTGGACTGTATGATTTTGAACGTGAAACGCTGGCACAACGTTTTCCGGAAATGCGCAACCTGATGCCTCATTGCCGTTTTGCCAACTGCACCCACCTGCACGAACCCGGTTGCGCTGTGAAAATGGCTGTGGAGAACAAAGAAATTGCGCAATTCCGCTATAAAAACTACGTTAATATGATGTTTAGCGATTTTACAAACGACAACTAATACTGAGGAATGATAGCAAGGCAATTGATAACAGATGGAATAATGCCGCTCAAAACAAGCGATACCGGCCGGATTGCATTAAGTTGGATGGAAGATTTCAGGGTGATGCACCTGCCAATTGTGAACCACCTTGGCTTTCTCGGACTTATTTCTGAATTTGACATTTATGATTTTAACGATTTGGATGAGCCTGTTGGAAATCATACCTTGTCATTATCAACAGCTTATGTATATGACCACCAGCATATTTATGATGTATTGAGGCTGGTACACCAGCAAAACCTGAGCCTGATCCCAGTCATTGATGAAAATGATAACTACTTAGGTTCCATTAGCTTGCAGAGCTTGCTTGAGCATTTTGCCAAATCTTTGTCAGTAAGCGACCCGGGAGGTGTTATCGTACTTGAAATGAGCGCAATGGATTATTCACTCTCGGAGATAGCCCGCATTGTTGAGTCAAATGATGCCAAAATATTGAGTTTGTTTGTTCACTCATGGCCTGAATCAACGAGAATTGAAGTAACCCTGAAAATAAATCGGGTAGAATTGGGGGCTGTTTTGCAAACATTCAATCGTTACAACTACAACATCAAAGCTATTTTCAGCGAACAAGACGACCTTGATGACCTGCGTGAGCGGTACGACTCACTTATGAACTACTTAAACATCTGATGAATGCGAAACTTCTATTTTCTGGTATCAAGCTTCCTTCTGTTTTTCATTTACAGCCCTGAATTGTTTGCACAACAAGCAAAATCATTTTCAAATTTTATATACAATGACAGCTGCTTCATTGATGAGCCTAACAAGCAAGTAATCGTTGGCGAGATAAGCCTTTCGGGCAATAAAGTTACACACGACCGAATCATTTACCGTGAAATGGAAATTTTTCAGGGTGACACGCTCACTTTTCAATTGTTTTGCAACCTGGCCATGCAAAGCAGGACCAATCTGCTTAACAGGGGGCTGTTTAATTTTGTAACCATAGATACCTCATACTCTGTCAATCAAATAACGGATGTCCCCACCATCGACCTCGAATACAAGTTCATAGAAATGTGGTATGTATGGCCACTTCCCATTTTTGAACTGGCCGACCGCAATTTCAACAGTTGGATTGAGAGCCGCGACTGGACCCGTGTCAATTATGGTGTATTCATCACCCACAATAATTTCAGGGGGCGCATGGAAAAACTAAAATTGCTGCTCCGGGCAGGTTACAACCAAAATTACATGCTGCGCTACGAAATACCCTACTTAACAAGCCGTCAGGATTTTGGCCTGGGAATTTGGGCAGGTTATTCCCGCAGTAGGGAAATTCCTTATGCGATTGCAAACGACAAGCAAGTGCGCTATAAAGATGAGAACGCTTATACACGCAATGAATACTATGCCAACGTATTACTTACCTACAGACAAGGATATCGCAATTTACATACTCTTTTAATCGGTTATGAAGGCTTCGACTTTGCAGACACTCTGATAGCTCTAAACAATGATTTCACCAGCCTGCAACGCAGCAAATCATCCTATTTTATACTATCTTACCAGTTTAAGCACGACAGGCGCGACCATGCTCCCTATCCCCTCTCGGGTTATTACTTTGAGCTTGATTTCAATAAAAGGGGCATAGGATTTCCACATGCTGATCCAAATTTCCACTACCTTAAAACAACCTTCGATTTTTACAAGCCGATTTCAAAACGTTGGTTTTGGGCATCAAATGTTACGTCTAAGTTTTCAGGCGGAGGCCATCAACCTTTCCATATGCGTCGCGGAATGGGTTTCGGCAATGACTTTGTACGTACTTTCGAGTTGTATGTAATTGATGGCGAAAACTTTGGGATAAGCAAAAACAACCTGAAATTTGCTGTCCTAACGCCAAGGGTATCAAACATAAACATCATAAATAACGAGCGCTTCAGTAAAATACATTATGCTGTTTATGCCAACTTATTTTTTGACGCTGGCTATACAGGCAGCAAAAACCCCTGGCCGGACACACGCATGCAAAACCAATTAATATATGGGGGTGGCATTGGCCTTGATTTCGTAACCTACTATGATATGGTTTTTCGCATGGAATATGGCATAAACAAGTTTAGGGAGTTGGGCTTTTTTATTCATTTTGTTGCACCTATATAAGTCTAAAATATGTTAAATTGATGTTTTACATGTCATTAATTTGTAATCTTGTTCCCCAAACGCAATCAGATCCATGAATATAGCACTTTTTGGAAAATCATTTTCAGGCGAACGCACACCGTTTTTGCGGCAGCTCATTGAAGGTTTGGTTGCTCGTGGCGCCAACCTCAGCGTTTACAAGCCTTACTATGAAATCATCAAACATTATGTTGATTTGCCATCCGGGATAGGGCTGTTCGGCGGACATCAAGATATTGTGAATAAAACCGATTGTCTTTTCTCAATTGGCGGTGATGGCACTTTACTCGACACCCTTCCCATTGTGCGTGATTCAGGTATCCCGGTAGTCGGAATCAATATGGGGCGTTTGGGATTTTTGTCGAGCGTTTCGAAACAAGAAATTGCGCTGGCCATCAACAATATTTTCGAAAAAAAATACAGCATTGAGCCACGAAGTCTTTTACGACTGGAGCAACCCCAGGATATTTTTGGCGACCTCAACTATGCACTCAATGAGCTTACCGTTTTCAGACATGACACAACTTCGCTAATTGTAGTTAAAGTGTATATTGATGATTTGTTTGTGAATTCGTATTGGGCTGATGGACTGATAATTGCAACACCTACTGGCTCTACAGCTTATTCCTTAAGCGCTGGTGGGCCCATATTAACCCCCAGTTCAGAAAACTTCGTGATTACACCCATTGCCACACACAATTTAAGTGTAAGGCCTATCGTTATACCCGACAAAAGCCTGATCAAGCTATGCGTTGTTGGCAGGCACACCAAATATACCCTAAGCATGGATTCCAGGTCGGTATTGATTGACCAAACCATCGACCTGATCATTCGCAAAGAAGATTTTACCATGAATTTGGTAAAAATGGAAGGCAAGGATTTCTTTGGCACAATTCGCGAAAAATTGCTCTGGGGATTGGATATCAGAAATTAATATGTAGGCAAAACCATCGAAAAAAAATGATAATTTTGTGCCCTGAAATCAATCTGTCTGGTGCAAGCCAACAAAATAAAACCAAAAGCCAAAACGGCACGCTACAATACATGAGAAAAGGAATATTCATTTTGTTTTTAGCATTTGCATCATTGGGATTGTATGCGCAAAATACCCTTGAAGCCGGTTTATACGGTGGTGTTTCGTATTACATTGGCGACATCAACCCCAGTCAACAATTCAAGCAAATA
>CAYTUA010000012.1:0-4703 GCA_964440855.1 uncultured Lentimicrobiaceae bacterium | reverse complement strand
CCAAAATGGGCCAGTGCCTGTTCCATCACGGCATACACACCGCCACGTCCCGAATCCCATATTTCGCGGCGGCGTACAGGCCACATCTCCAACTCAATGTCTTCGCCATGGTTGCGGTTGAGGTAAAGGATGGAAGGCGTTTGGGCTTTGCCCACAATGGAAAACATATTCAAACCCAGGTCGTCAAAAACAAGGGCCGCACCACCCATGGATGAAATATAGAAGCCATGCCAGCAGGGCGAAATGCCCGAAAAAATAAGCCTGTTCGACCCCGGAAAAATGGAACCGGCCAGCAATCCTGCCCCTATATTCAGGCTGTTGTGCTTGTGCGAAAGGTGAATTCCAAGGTCCACAGGCCCGAAGAAATCACCAACGGGATAGCGGTTGAGGCGGGAGAAGCCATTGGATACATCAATCATCAATACTTTGAGGGCTGCATTGTTTGTTTGCATGGGGTTTGGTTGTTTTTGAATACATACAAATATATGGCTTTTATGCGGAAAATCTACAATGAGGATAAAGCTTCCGGCGAAATTTCCGTAATTTCATGCGTTCAAATTACAAGCCTTATGGACAACAAAGCAATCAGTGATAAGTTAACAGAAGCATTGCGTAAAACAGAAAAATCAATTACAACCTACAAGGAATTGTCGCAGCCCATATCCCCTGACGATGCCATTGGCCGCATCACCCGCATGGATGCCATCAACAACAAAACCATTTATGAAAATGCCTTGCGCAAAGCCGAAGACAAGCGCAATAAACTCCTTTTCCTGATGGATCAGGTAGGCAAGGACGATTTCGGCCTGTGCCGCAAATGCAAACAACCCATCCCCCTCGAAAGGATTTTGATCAAGCCGGAAAGCTTCTTCTGTGTGAAGTGTGCTGTTTAACTTTTTAATCATGCTTGACTTTAAAGTCCGATGGCTGCGTTATGCGCGTCATTCATGTCAGTCATTTACTATAGTAAACTCCTGACATTCATTCCTTGCAAGCCTTGCCCTCAAACTTTAAAGCTCAAGCTCAAAACATTATATTAGGTCAATAATTAAAAAATTAAACATTTTTACCGCCAGGCTGTTTAAGTGTTTGTAACAATATAAACACAATCCTAAATCAACAGCCATGAGTTTTAACGGAAACGGAAGCAGCTTACTGGAAACCAAGCACTTTAATGGAAATGGGCAGCACAGCAACAATGGACATCAAGCTACAAACGGCAAGCAAACGAAAAGCCTGGCCGAAATTGAAGAGCTGGGTGATGCGCATCTGGGCAGCAGCATCGATACCCCCTTGCGGGCAGATGCCTTTGTGGTGACAGATGAGCGTAAAATAGACCTGATCGAAAGCCATTTTGCCAAAATAATGCAAACATTGGGTCTGGATATGCGCGACGACAGTTTGCGCGGCACACCTCGCCGTGTGGCCAAAATGTTTGTGCAGGAAATTTTCAGTGGACTCAATCCTGACAATGCACCGGCTATTTCTGTTTTCGATAATAAATTCCGTTATGGACAGATGCTGGTTGAGAAAAACATCCACGTGAGCTCAACCTGCGAGCACCACTTTTTGCCCATTTTTGGCAAGGCGCATATTGCGTACATTCCTACAGATAAGGTTATTGGCTTGTCGAAGCTGAACCGCATTGTTGATTTTTACGCACGCCGGCCGCAAGTGCAGGAACGGCTAACAGTACAAATTGCCAACCACCTAAAGAAGGCCCTCAAAACCGATGACGTGGCCGTTGTGATTGATGCGAGGCATATGTGCGTGATGTCGCGGGGCATCAAGGACATCGACAGCAGTACCATTACCGCTGAATATTCCGGTAAATTCAACAATGAGCATTACCGGAGCGAGTTTCTGCGGTATATCGAATAGAGGCTTTTTTGGAGTTTAGCACACTGGTAAAACTGATCAGGCGGATTTGTTATGAGTTAACCAATGTTTCGAACAAGCTTCAAACAACCCATATCTATGATAACAACCTGACAAATAATGAAATATATAAGGTGTAGTGTTGACGTATAGGTTTGGAATTGACCTGACTATTAGTTTTACTTTACTCTTTGCCAGGTCGAAAGCCCCCGCGAGCGGGGGTTGGGGGCTATAGTCCGCGCTTCGCGTTCTTATGGCATTATATAAATCCTTTAATCACTGAATTCGAGCTATTAATGAACATGTATATACGTATAACACAGATTACCTGTGTCTTATAAAATATTATGGATTCTCTTGATATTCATTTTTAGATCATTACACAAAGCGTGAAACATTAATCAGTCAAATCCCTGTACAATTTTTTCATCAGACTGTTATACACCAACCAATCTGTCCAGCGTTTGCCTGATCAATTTGTCCATATGAGGTTGGTAATCGCCCGCGAACTTTTCGCTTACGCGGTTGGCAATAATGGCACAAATGGTAAGCGCATCATGTCCCAGCATTTTGCTCAGGCCATACAAGGCCGATGATTCCATCTCGAAATTGGTGATGCGTTTGCCTTTGAAATTGAACGACTCCATCTTGCTATTCATATCCGCATCGCGCAAACCCAAACGGATAGAACGACCCTGAGGCCCGTAAAAACCCGGCGAAGTAGCCGTTACGCCAATATGATAGCCGGCAGTAAGCTGTTTTACTAGTGCGGGTGATGCCCCAACAACATAAGGGCCAGGCAAATTGGCAGGCCATTGCATATGCTGCACAAAAGCGGCAGTCATTTCCTGATCAACAAATTTATCAGCCTGATCATAAAAATAAACCAAGCCATCGAGGCCAAGGGCATATTCAGCGGCAATAAAACTGTCGCCAACAGGAATATCGGCTTGCAAGGCCCCTGAGGTGCCCAACCTGACCAGCGTAAGGCGGGGTTTGTCGGGGTTGATCTGGCGGGGTTTCAGGTCCACATTCACCAAGGCATCCAGCTCATTCACAACGATATCAATATTGTCGGGGCCCATGCCGGTGGACAATACCGACATGCGCTTGCCTTTGTACAAACCCGTATGCGTATTGATTTCGCGGTTGCTCACGCGGTATTCCACCGAATCAAAATAAGCCGAAACCTTGGCCACCCTGCCAGGATCGCCCACCAATATGATGGTGTCAGCAATTTGCTCGGGTTGCAGCCTGAGGTGATAAACGGAGCCATCTGCTGCCAATACCAATTGTGATTCAGGAATAACTGTCATCTCTTTTATTTTGATTGTAAGGCGAAATAGATAATTTTGCAAAGGTAACAAACACGCATCAATCATGACAACTAAACCACATAGCCTGCTTGTAGCAGTCGATTTCAATGATCAATCCATGGTGGCCATGAGGCAGTCCTTCAATATGGCCCGCTTGCTCAACTACGAGATTATCCTTTTGTATGTGCTTGAGCAGGCCGATTTTAGCAACGCCTTGTTTTCCAAAGAACAAGATGCGGAAATGCTGAAAACCATCAACGAAAAACTGGAAAATGCTGCCGCCGAAATCAGTCGCAGCCACGGCCTCAAGGTAACGCCGCTGCAGCGCAAAGGCAAGGTGCACTCCACCATTTTGCGCACGGCCGCCGACTACAACAGCCGTTTTATTTTTATGGGAACAAATGATACGGCCAAAGCCGGATTGTTGGAAAAAAACCTGCTTGGCTCCAACACCTCCAAGGTGATTCGCCAGTCGAAAGTGCCGGTTGTTTCCATCAATGGCGAGCACCACTATGATGGCTGCCGCAGCATATTGCTGCCTCTCGACCTGACCAAGGAAACACGCCAAAAGGTAACCCATGCCATCGAAATGGCCCGTTTGTTTGATGCCACCATTAAAGTGATGTCGGTTTTATGGGATAAAAATGACAAGGAAGCAAGCATGCAACTGGAGCGGCAAATGGCCCAAGTGAAAAAATTCATCGGGGATGCAGGTATCAAAATGCAGGCGGAAATTCTTTCTGTTGAAGGAGGTCAGCGTGAGCTGGTACCCACTATTTTTAGCTATGCCGAAAAACAAGGCGATGTGGATTTGATTATGATTATGACACAACAGGAAAACCGCCTGGTGGAATTTTTTATCGGTTCGGCTGCACAGCAAATCATCCGGCAAAGTAAAATTCCGGTGATGTCCATTATCCCGAAAGAACTGGGCTTTAGTTATTATCAGTTTTAAAAACAGAACATGATGGCTGACAAGCAAATCAAGCCTGAAAGGCTGATCAATCGCCTTGAAACATTCAGTTACAGGCATACATTGGATACAGATGCCGGTGAAAGAGTGCTGAAAATTTACCTGCCGATGTTTTGTTACCTCAAACTGAAGTTTGCCAATGGCAAAGTAAAAATAAGCTCACGCATCCAATATGGCTTTAACTTCCTGCCACTGGAGTACAACTTTTTCATTTATGCTATTGGATTGCTGCTGCTTACAGCCTACAAATGGACTACCATCGATACTGTTGTCATTATGGGCCTTGTGTTGATCTTATTGCATTTTGTGATTTGTTTTATCAAGCTCGAATTTCTTAAAATTATCGTTCACAAGTGGCTTGAAGAAGATCACGCAGCCTAAATTCTGGACAGTACTATCGCAATAGATTTAAAAAACCATATGAAAACAGAAAAGAAGGGAACTGCCGAGATTGTTTCCATTGGAGATGAATTGCTTATCGGACAGGTGGTGAACACCAATGCCAGCTGGATGGCGGAGCAATTGAGCCTTGCAGG
>CAYTUA010000011.1:0-2654 GCA_964440855.1 uncultured Lentimicrobiaceae bacterium | reverse complement strand
CCAATCAGGGTTTTGGTAGTTCCCATTTCCTTGTAATGTAGGTCAGCATGCATGACGGCCTGGCTTTTCATCATTTCAAATTCAGGGCCTTCTGTAAATTCCTGTTGTCCCATTGGCGAGCTGACAACGGCCTTTTCACCATCAAACAACTGTTTGCTCATCACCGTGCCACCCATTTCAGTTTCCATCAGGAACAGATCAGGTGATTTACGGTAACTTCTCAAGGTTATCTGTTGGCCCATCATTTCTGCTTTCATGACGGTGGTCATATCCTTGGTTTTCTCCATTTGTTCCCTTCCGCCAATGGCCTTCAGATAGTTATCCAATACCACCTCAACAGTAAGGCCTTCGGGTATGGCAGCAGGTTCGGTGTCAATAATCCGTTTACCAAAGGCATCGTAGAACTCCACTTCTGCATTTGTAAACCGCTCAAGATTAGGAGCCACTTCGTCCTTGTTGCCAGCCACCACGATATAGGCTTGCTCCGGTTTGAGGTATTTTTGTGCCACTTGCTGAACATCGGCCACGGTTACCTGATTAAGCTTCTCAAGATAGGTAACATAATAATCTTCAGGCAAATTGTAACGTGAAATATTCAGTGCGAAATTGGCCATGGTACGCGGGCTTTCGAGTGAACGGGCAAAGCTGCCTGTCATATAATTTTTGATCAGTTGCAGTGTTTCCTCATCTACCGGCTCATTGCGAAGGCGGTCCATTTCATAAAATATTTCAACTACCGTACTGTCCGTTACCGAATTGCGAATTTCGGCACCGGCACTAAAGCGGCTTACCAAGCGATCGGTTGATAAGTTGGAACGGGCGCCATAGGTATAGCCTTTGTCTTCGCGCAGGTTTTGCATCAGGCGTCCGGAAAAAACACCACCTCCAAGAATATTGTTCAATACGCTTACTTTGATGGCATCTTCGTGGCCAGGAGGCAATTCAACCGGATAGGTTATAGAAAGATTTGATTGGATAGCACCTAATCTGTCCACGAATGCCACACGATTTGTTGCAGGGGGTTGTGGTACTTCATAGGTGTGAACCGGAACCAATCCCTGCGTCCACTTCCCAAAATATTTCTCCATCAGCTTGCGTGCCTCTTTGGCATCCGTATCGCCCACAATGACCATATAGGCCACATTGGGCCTGAAGTAAGTATTGTAATACTGCTTGATCATGTCAAGTGTAACATTGTTGAGCGATTCTTCGGTAGTGATTTCACCATAAGGATGCTCAGGTCCGTAAACAAGCGCTGTTGATACATTGCGGACCATGGCGGCAGGGTCGGTGCGCACCGTTGCCAGTCCTGAAATGTTTTGTGTAATGCTGCGCTGTAGTTCCGATTCGGGGAAGCTTGGATTGAGCAACACGTCGGCCATCAGATCGAGCAGGGTTTCTTTGTGCTTGGTAAGCGAAGAAGCATAAATACCTGTTGAATAAGTATTTAAGCTTGCACCAATAAAATCAATGGCTTCATCAATTTCTTCCTTGGAGCGGTTGGTAGTTCCATCGCGGAGCAGCGAACCGGCAATGCTGACGTAGCCTTTGGCATCGCCTTCCATAACAGGGTCCACGTCGAGTGTTAGCTGAAAAGACAGCACAGGAACTTTTCTGTTTTCAACAACAATTACTTTGAGGCCATTGCCCAAGGTAAAGGTTTCAAAATCGCCCAATTGGATAAGGGGTGCCGGGCCGGGCTGTGGCCTTACGCTTCGGTCGAGCTGCGCAGTGGCGAGCAAGGTAAAGAACAAAGCAGGTAGCAATAAGAAGAAAAATCTTTTCATGGTTTTATCTTTTTTCAAAATGGATTCAATTACTGTTGAGGCTGTGGTAAATAATACAACACAACGCGGTTGTCTTCCCTGAAATAGGTTTGGGCCACCCTTTTGATGTCTTCTCGCGTTACGGCATGGTATCGTTCCAGCTCTGTATTGATCAGGTTGGCATCTTTGTGATAGGTGTAATAGTTGGCCAGGTTCATGGCGCGACGTGCTATAGTGGTATTGCCATTGACAAAACGGCTTTCCTGCTGGTTTTTAATTTTTTGCAATTCCTCTTCCGAAATCAGTTCGGTACGCACGCGTTCCAATTCCTCATTGATAGAAGCTTCCATATCAGCTGGATCGACACCCACATTGGGTAAAGCGAATACAAGGTTGATGCCCTCATCTTCCAAGCCCAGTGGCATGGCCATTATTTGCAGGGCTTTTTGCTCCTGATTCACCAGTCGGCGATAGAGTCTGCTGCTCTGTCCATCGCTGAGCAGGGTACCGAGCATGCTCACGGCATAGTAATCATCAGAACCCATTGGAGGTATGGAATAGGCCTGGATAACAGCAGGCAGTTGAATATTGTCATATACGGTGTCGCGTATTTCCTGTTGCTTTACTGGTTCAGTAACCAGCGGGCGATAAACTTCTTGCCTTCCGGAAGGGATTTCACCAAAATACTTTTGCACCAATTGTTTGGTTTCGTCAATGTCGATATCGCCTGTAACGACAAGTACAGCATTGTCGGGCACATAAAACATATCGTGAAAGCCTATGATGTCTTCTTCTGTGGCATTGCGGATGTGCTCATCTTTACCCAATACGTCTGTTTTGTATGGGTGTACTGTATAAGCTCGTTTAATGGTTTCGGTGAGGATGCGT
>CAYTUA010000010.1:0-3469 GCA_964440855.1 uncultured Lentimicrobiaceae bacterium | reverse complement strand
TCTTATTACTTGGTATTTGAACATCTCGTAACGAAATTTTATGAATTTATCAGGTTAAAAAGAAGGTACAATAATCAGAAAAAAAAACATCATGTGCAAGAGACAGACACCATAATTCAGCGTGATAAAAAAAAGACATGAATTTATCATAATATTCACTTCATGAACCATTTATGAACTTTTATTTCGCTCACTTGTATATCCCGCTCCTTGTTTTTATTCCAATAAGGACTCGGCATAGGATTCGGCCCAGCGGATGATGGCTTCCCTTTCTTCGCTGTTCAGCCTGGCGTCAGCATGCATGACCGTATAAATGGGCAGCGGCATGGTTTCTTCGTGCACCTCTTCGGCGATATCAACCAGCAGTTTCAGTTGGTCTCTTAGCGGCAGGCTTCCCCAGGCGCTGAAATCAAGTTCTTTCCGTCCTTCTCTGATATCTTTGGCCACCAGCCACGAAGCGGGAGCTATGGAAGCATACCAGGGATAGCTAACGTAGTGGGAGTGGCAATCATAACAGGCATTTTTCAGGTGAACATCCACTTCTTCAGGTATGTCGCTGATTTCAAAAATATCCATCCCCTTCACTGCTTCGTTGCCGGGCATATCGTTGGGGATGAATTGGATCAGCACAAAGGCAAGCAGCAGGGCAATCCAGACGATCCGGAATAGTTTCTTCATCAGTCCTTTATTTTAAAAGGTCGTCGGCGGTTTTACCGGCCCAATCCTTTAATTTCTCCGCCTCTTCGGCTGTCAGTGCCTTGTCGGGATTTTTGTCGAGAAATTTTTGTGGCGGCATATCTCCGTTCTCAACCGTTTCCTTGATATCGCCAAGGGCAGCAACCAATTTGATTTTTGACAACTCGTGCATCTGATCGATCAGGAGTTTCTTCTTGGCTTTATCGGAGGTGGCATCCACATTGTGGCATCCAAAACAGGACTTGTCGAGAATATTTTGGATATCCTCCGGAATTTCGAATGTTGCTTCCGTCATTGTTTTTTCGGGTTGAACATCAGCCTGAAAAGCACTGAATAGAAAAAAAGCAAATGCTGTGAGGGCGATCATCGACAGCTTCATTACATTTTGTTTGCTCATGGTCATGGTGTGTTGGTATGTATTTAGCTGCAAATATAGCGTTTTCGGCCAAAAAGCAAAAAAATGACAACACAGCCATGTTGGGTGTCAGGGCTGCTGTTTAGCCGGCAGTTGCATTTAATCGTTAAGCCCGGTTTGCGGGAGATGTTATTTTTTGGGAAACCAGGGGATAAAGGCGCTTGTCTTTCTGATATAATCCTGGTATGCTGGCTTTGAGCTGCTTAGTGATTTTTCGAGCAGGGCAACACCTGAAACCTTTACAAGCAGCACTGTCATCAATACAGAGCCAAGCACCGGGATATAGCTGCCGGCTGAAAGGCAGATCAGCGCAAATCCGGCCCATACCGCCGAGTCGCCAAAATAGTTTGGATGCCTTGTATAGCGCCAGAATCCGGTTTGAAGCACTTTTCCCTTGTTGGTCTTTTGGGCTTTAAAGCGCGCCAGTTGCCAATCGCCACCGGCTTCGAAAACAAAACCAATTAGCCATAGGGCAAGCCCCAACAAGTCGAGTATGCCAAGCTTGTTTTCCGGATTATACTGAGCCCCGAGCAGGGGGGCGGATATCAGCCACATCAGGGTGCCCTGAAGCAGAAATACGGAAAAGAAACTGTACCACCAATAGCGGTGTTCTCCTGCCTCTTGCCTGAATTTCTGATAGCGAAAATCTTCGCCTTTGCCCCAATTGCGCCACGCCAAATAAATGGAAAGGCGCAGGCCCCAGATGGCCAGCAGGCTCATCAAAAGAATCTTTCGCGGATGCAATCCATCAGTAAAATGGAAGTAAACAGCGCCTGCCAGGACAAACCCAAAACCCCAAAAGAGATCCACTATGCTTACGTCCCTTATTTGGATGCTCACCAGCCACAGCAGTGTCATCATCCCCATTATGGCGGCAAAAGCCAGCAAATAAATCTGAAAAAATGTCATCTTTTCTTTGTTTAAGTATTAGGGGAATTGTCGGAATGTATGCTTCAGTATTTGTTTTATATGTTGTTGGCAATGTGGTTTTTAAGCTTGGGGCTTATGGTCTCCATGCTTGTTTACTCAATCGGCGGTTCGCCCTTCTGTTTCGTCCTTTCATTTTAGTTGTTTATCGCATGAAAAAATGCCCTTAGTTTTTGCGGGTCAAGTTTGCCGTTTGTCCGCACACCACTGCACAGGTCGAGTCCAAACGGTTGAACTGCTTCAATAGCTTTTCTTACATTGTCTGTATGAAGCCCGCCTGCAAGAAACAAAGGAATTTGTATTGATTTTCTGATTTCTCTGCTCAGCTCCCAGTTGTGTGTTCGTCCTGTACCGCCCAACTCTTTGATTGGTAAATTTGGGTTTCCGCTGTCTAATAAAATGGCGTCAACGAAATTCGAAATCTCAATGGCTTGTTTTACTGACTTGTCATCAATAACGTGGATTACTTGCACCAATTTTACGTGTGGCAAAGCGTTTCGAAGGAATTGATATGCACTTTTTTCCAGTTCGTCCACCATTTGAATTGTCGTGGTGTAAACGCGTTTGTAATGTGCGACAATGTCTTGCGGTTTCGTTTCGCTTGTCAGTAAAAAAGTTGAAACAGGTGGTGGAACGGCCTTGGCAATTTGGTAAATGAGTTCATCTTCAATCACGCCCGGTCCACTCGGCATAGGTCCGACCAATCCAAGGGCAGAAGCGCCTTGTTCAATGGCAATTCTTGCTTCGTCTATGCTGCTTATACAACAGATTTTTACTCTTGGACGTGTCATTGTTTATTCGTTTACGGTGGTGTTATGAAGCTCTGACGCATGTTTTTTGATAGTTTTTCCAGGATTGATTGATGTATCATTTCATGCCAAAGCTACTCACTTTTTTCAACCAGGCTTTCGTAAAGGAAATCAACTTTTGTTTAGCATGGCTGTTTTTTCATCGGTGTCGGGGTAAAATTGGGCGGATTCTCCCTGAGGTCGGCTGATAAAGGATTCGCTTTTTCAGCTTTGCGCGACCGATGTAGAAGAATTTACTGTCGAATTGTAAGCGTCGGATACGGTAGAGCAGGGCATACAAGCCTATAGCACAAAAGAGGTAAATGAAGCCCAGCGCCCTGTCCTCTGACTGTGAAAAAATCTGTAAAATATTGGCGGGAAATTCAGGCACCAACAAAAATCTTGTCCAACACAAAAAACTGATGGTGATGGCTTTTCGCTTTTCAATTTGGAAAGCTTGTTCAGGCAGGGGAATGGGCTTGGCTGTTGGTGAAGGCACAAATATGAAAAAATAATTCGATGAATGGTTGTTTATATTTTTTTCTTTAGTACATGACAAAAATTTTAACCAATTGAATATCAACTAAATATGTTAATAACTTATTGATAACTATCTTTAAAATATTGGTTTAAAATACTGGCA
>CAYTUA010000009.1:0-12694 GCA_964440855.1 uncultured Lentimicrobiaceae bacterium | reverse complement strand
AACCCCTGCGGAGCCAGCAGACTAAAAACGGGCTAACAGTATGACAAATACAGCTAAGAAAGGAGGCAGCATGAGCAAGGTAATACACATGCGAACCGTTACCGTTCAGCCTTTTGTAATACCATCCACCGGAAGCAAACCCGCACGCATTAAGCCACTGATCAGGTTAATGGGCGACTGGCTTCAGTTTGCAGGCTTTGAGCCGTGGATGTCTGTAGTTATTACGGTGAATGATGGAGTGTTAACCATTAAGCCGACAGAGGGCAAAGCCGCCAAGATGTGAGCGTAAAGGGCAGCCCGGGAAACCGGGCAGCCTATTTTATAAACCTTAAAAGATAACAAGATGAAACCAAGAAATTTAAACAGACGTGCAACAACGGTATTTTTTAAAGTGCTGGAGCACCTGAAAGAAACCGATCATGTAAAAATTGACAACGCCAATAATACATTTATGCCGTTGATAGCTGAAAGGCTGTATAATGGTGTGGTGATGTATTTAGAAGGAACGGTTTATTCGTTTGCTCATTATTACAAGCAAAACGGCGATTTAATAGCTGATCCTGATATGACTTTTTTTGTTTGTGATCAAACCCGGAAAGTTTACCCGCTCACCTATCAGGATTACCGCCAGTATGATGAGGGGATTATTTCAAGGGGTGAAAAGTGGTTTGTTGCAAGGGTTCAGCACCATATTACAACATTTGCAAACCTCTGGATGAATAATATCTACTATCAGCAATTTAACAAACCCCGCAGCCATCCAAAACACGCTGCATAAATATACAACACTATGAACCAAGAATTCATATGCATATATTGCGGCGATTATTTTACCTTGTCAGATGATGATCAGGAACTTTTATCCGAAGGCTATTTTATTGAGCCGCCCAACTGTTGTTATTATTGTGTGTCCGAAGACAGCAGCGGAGGGGATGATTATTTCTGTGAATTTTCTGATGCAGACCCCGGACTATAGAATAAAGTCTGTATAATAATAACCGACCCAAAGCTATCCGACTGTAAGCGATTACAAACGGATAGCCTTTTGCCCGCGCCTGAAAACGCAAGCGTTTTCAGGAATATGGTATAAAACACAAACCGATTTTGTTCCCTACGGGACATGCCATCTTTTTCATTTATTATAATATTGATTGTAAAATCCGTTTGTGTTTTATGATTGTTTAACGCCTGATCGGCGGTTTTTTACGGCTATCGCCGGACAACCATTTGCAAACGCTTACATTCGACTACAAACGTTTACTATACGACTAAGGTTATTGGATTGTATTATATTTGCTTCATAATTGATGACGGCGTAACCGTTAAATAACAGCCCTCTTACTTTCGGTGCAGTTGAGGGAGGAAGAAAAAACCGAACAGACTGGCAACGCAGCAAACTGCGGGTGAAAAGTTAAATATCAAAAAAATGAAAACAATCATTCTCACAAAAGCAGAACTTGATTCATTACCATCGGACGTTCAGGAAAAAGTAATGAAGGTGTACAATGAAAGAGAAAACACTATTTCAGAACTGAAAACAAGAATCAAAAACCTTCCCTTCAGAGAAATAGATTATCGTACTGATAATAACGATATCAGCGCAGAAGTTAAGGGCGGAGAAAACCTCAAAATATCACTCTGGGAGAAAACAGGCGGAGAAGAATGGGGTAATTGCGCTGGATCAAACTATACATTTCGCCTGGGAAAGAAATATATTCGGATGTATATTGAATCTTTCGCAACAAATCGCATGAACTGGGACGGCCCAACAGTAACGCTCAGCGCAGCAAAATTGGCTGAAATTATTGATCTTCTTGAGGAAGCATACAAATCAGAGGAAACAGACAAAGGTCATATAGTTTCAATAGTTGCTAGCCGGATTAAGAAATTAGATCCAGATTGGAATTATTAATTTATTATTAACATAAAAAAAAAGGCGCCTTCAGGCGCCTTTTTTTGTGTCCTTTATTTTTGCAGTTGCACGTTTTTACTTTGCAGCATAATCGTACAACAATTTATTAATGCTGCACCACTGCGAAACATTGTACCGAATTGCCGGCATGCCGTGTATGTTGAGTGGTTCTGTGTGGCAAGAAAAGAAGAGCTGATCCACCTGCTTAAGTTCTGTACCCACCTGGGAAAAAAATCGGCACAGGGCTGGGGTAGCGTGTTACGGTGGGAAGTAACCGACTGGCCAGAGAACTGGAGTGTTCGGGGCCCTGGCAATCGCCTGATGCGTGCTGTACCGGTAATGGGTGAAGGTTTCCTGTATGGCGTAAGGCCCAGCTACTGGAACCCCCGCCATATTTTTCCATGCAAAATGCCTGATTGATGATTGAGTTTGAATACCTTTATGTGAATGGTGAGCTTGAAAAATGCCGTATCCGAAAAAGGGTAAAATATGGGAAATGGAACGATTATGAAGATAATCTGCTTCGAAAAAATTATGCATGCATGACGGTAAATGCACTGGCCGATATGCTTGCCCGAAGTGTTAAATCAATTGAGGCAAGATTGCTCAGATTGAAGTTGAAAAAAATTCCAAATTGGCAACCAGAAGAAATAGCTGAATTACAGAACGGTTGCCACAACCTGAAACGAAGCAAAGCGGCCATTAGGGTAATGCGGTGCAGGCTTAAAAACAATATCCGATAGTAAACGATTACAAACGTTTATTATACGACTAATCCGATATCCTTGCTTTATATTTGCAGGCAAATCTTAAACCTTACACTTATGATGCTTGCAGTTAATCAACCCTATCCAACCCCAAACCCATCACCTGGCACAGATTACGCCCGCATTTCCGTAATGGAAGGCGGCAGTTTCGATCTGTTGATGTACATGAACAACCCGAGCAAGAAAGAGATTGAAGCTGCCAAAACCGGGAAACTCATGTATGCTGTTTTTGAAAATATGGCCGTGCCTTTCTTTTGCATCGAGTTCAGAGATGCATTCAGTTTTGATGCAAGCCTGAACATGCACAAAGTTGACAAGGCGCAGCAGGAAGCGTGGCTGGATGCCGAAGCCAATGCTGTAAACCTTATTCTAATCGACAGCCGAAATAATAAAATCAAAAGCCTACGGATGATCGGGCTTGAACCGGAAGCCATGAGCGAACTAAAAAAATCTTGCCGCCAACAACTTTCATTCTACGCAAATCACCTTGAGGTTGACAGGGCAATACTAAAGATCAGCGCTCAATATAGCACTGACGATATGATTGTTCATTCGAAGGTTTATAGGTTATGAAACCAAAATTCCTACTCGCCTCCGACCGTGATCACAAGCGTAAGTTTGTGGTCCATATGCAAACACCAATTGTGATTGCAGAAGTGTTTAAAGATGAAAACGGCCCTTATCTGGAAGCCGTTACTTACGAGCCTTCCGCAGAAACACTAAGCGCAGACCGCCTCGCCGGCCTCATGCGCCGCATGGGTGACTGGTACCGCAGCACCTTAACACCTAACACATGAACACCACAACCCACCCATACGCCTACACCGGCAACGGCAACCTTAATCTTGATGATGCCATTGCTGCCGGCAAGCTTGCGGCCACAGAGCAGGAGGCAATACTGGGAGTACTGGCCGATGCCGGGGAAACCCTGCCGAAGTATTACAACAAACTAAGCACCCATAGCCGGGTGGAGTTGTATAGCCTGATCCAAACAACAGGATGGGAAAAACAAAACACCCGAATCTGGGATTTAAAACTTGAAAGCTATGAATGAATTGCCCGCAATCTTCCAACAACTGAACACAGAGATGTTTGGCAACCAGTTTCAATATTATTACAGGCGTGGGCAGGTTTTCTATTTTCGCTCGCCTGACAATGAACACAAGCTTTGCCTTTACACATCGCCGAAAGAAACAAAACGGCTGATCAAGCAACTTGTATTCAGAAAGGTTTATTTAATATAGCAGTAAATTCAACTTAACCCCCCAATCATGAAAAAACTTTACAAATTCCTGCTCTTAATTATGCTTTTGCTGCAATTAACCTGCCTGCTGTTATTGTTTACAACACCCAGGCAAACACCGCTGTGCTGCATTAATTTTAAAGCAGGCTCCGAACTTGCCGGCACAATAAAATAATGCCCACCGCCCCGCTCCCACGGGGCTTTTTTATTCTCTCTACTGCATCACTGCATCACTGCAACACCGCATCACAAAAAACCTGTCCTTTCATTTCCCCACCCCCTGATATTACTTTGCTTCCCGAAACTTTAGGAGCAAATGATACATTTCGGAAAACTTCCAACACTTATGGCCCGCAAAGGAGCAGACGGAATGCCGCTGCCCTTTAGCCTCAAGTACGTGAAAAAATCAACGGGAGAAATCATCAGCATTGAACAGGCGGTTCTGACCAGCAGCAATCACCTCGATTATTTTAATGTGATGATCCTGCCATCGCGCGAAATCCGCAAGCTTATACTGCCCCTGATCATCGAATTCAACGGAACTCCAACATTTATATAAATGGGACGCAATAAAATAATTATACTCGACGCCGCCGGCAGCGCTTACCTAACGGGTACCAAAACAGCTATCACTGTAAGCACCCGAAACATGATTGCCGAACCCGAACGCGATCCGTTGCCTTTTGTGAAAAAAGATAATTCGGGCAAGGAAACCAAATACCTGGGCATTGTGCCCTGGGGCGAAGACAACGATTTGCCGCAAAAGGTGATGGAAGCATGTAAAGCTACCCCACAGGCCACATCGGCACTGCTTTTTAATATTACGGTGGGCTATGGCGATGGCATTGCTTACGGCAAATATGAATATGACAAAGGGAAAAAGAAATTTGTTGAGCACTTTGACAACAAGCAAATCAACGAGTTTTTTGACAACAACGACATACAGCTCTACCTGCTTGAGCAAATGACCGACCTTAAATGGTTTTACAACATCTGCCCCGAAATTTCGCTCAGTCGAGAAAAAAAGATCGTTGAGCTGCACTCAAAGGAAATGGCGTTCTCACGATGGGAAAAAATGAACCCCGATACCGGCATGATCGAGCATCATTTTTACAGCGGCAAGTGGCAAAAAAATCCCAAGAACGAAGAAATTGATGTAACACCAGTGCTGAATCCTTACAACACCGTGAGGGACCTGCAAATCCGCATGGGCGTTATCCCCGATACCAAAACCACCAAAAAGGTGGATAAGCCCAAACATTTCCGGTTTATTGTACCGGTTTCATTTCCAACGCCAGGCCGAAGCTACTACCAGCGCGCTTACTGGATGAGCATTATTGACAGCGGATGGATGGATTATGCCCGCAAGATCCCGGAGTTTAAAAATGCTTTGATGGATAACCAAATGACCATCAAATACCATGTGGAGCTTTCGAGTGATTATTTCCAAGAGATATTCAAAACTGAAGGCATTACCGAAGATGACGCCAAAAAGGCCAGGATGAAAAAGGAATATTCCGACCTGGATAAATTTCTGAGCTCCACCAAAAACACCGGAAAATCGGTGGTTTCGTTTGTGCGATATAGCCCAGATGGTAAGGAACTACGCCGTATGAAGATCACATCCATTCCGAACGACTTTAAAGGCGGCGAGTATATTGACGACAGCGAAGAAGCCAGCAACATCATTGGCTATGGTTTTGGCGTTCACCAGGGGTTGATAGGCAGTACTCCCGGGAAAAACAAAACCATTTCGGGAAGCGAAGCCCGTGAGCTTTTCATCATCAAGCAAGCATTGATGAAACCTTTCCGCGACCGCATTTTGCGCCCGCTGTATGTGATCAAACAATTTAACGGATGGCCGCAGGATATCCATTTTGCCATCCCCGATATGGTTCTGACCACTTTAGACCGCGGCACCGGCAGCGAAAAGGTAATAAGTTAAACAGCAAACACCAATACAATGAGCCTGATAAAAACCATAGAGGATCTGCAAAAGTATGTGAGGGTAAATATCTCTGTAATGGAGAAATCATTTACCCCCTACGCCAACGATGCAGCCGAAAAATACCTGCGCCGCTACCTGGGGCAGGATCTGCTTGATGAGCTGATCGAGTTTGTTGATGACGAAGAATACCCCGGATGGGCCGATGATGATGACAAAAAGAAGATTTTTGATAAAGTGCTGAGCCTTGCGCAAAACGCCCTGGCAAAGTTTACCTGCCACCTGGCAGCCCCGGCCTTTGACCTGCACCTTACCGAAATGGGTTTTGTGGTGCAGCAAAATCAAACATCATCGCCGGCCAGTGCCGAGCGGGTAAAGAAAATGGTGGAGAGCCTCGAAGCCCAGGGCTGGGACAATATGGAAACGCTGCTGCGCTACCTTGAGAAACACCATGCTACCATCACATCATACAAGGATAGCGATGCCTTTGTGCTCAGCACCCGCAACCTGATCAACAGCGCCGAAACCTTTGACCGCTTTGTAAACATTGAAGCATCGAGGCTGAAATTCATCAAACTGCGCCCGGCCATGGATGATGTGGAGCTCATACACATTGAACCGGTGATAAGCGTGGCCCTGGCCGATGAGCTACGCACACAACTACGCGAAGCCAACTTAACCGACGATAACAAAAAGCTGCTGGCACTGCTGCAGCGCGCCATCGCCAATTTAGTTGCAGCCCGTGAGATGAAACGCGAAAAAGCTGAGTTTTATGGCAATCATTACCTTGCCGAAGCCAAAAAGCTGCTTGATAAAGACCCGGATAAATACCCTCTTTACAAAGAAAGCGAGCAGTATGTTGCAGATAAAACAGGCTACGCTTTGCACGAAAACATCGAAGAAAGCAAAACCTTCACTTTTGGAGGATAACTAAAACAATCAACAATTAAAAAAAACTTGTAAAATGGACCCAATCACAGTTGAAACAAGCATCCAAATGTCAACCCATCAGTTTATTACGCTGCTCATTGTGCTGGTGTTCAATACATCGGCCATTGTTGCAGCCTGGTACCGCTTTGGTTTCCGGATAAGTAAGGTAGAAAACGATCAGCTTGCCACACGGCAGGAAATCATTGACCTGAAGGCAAAAAACACCCTGCACTCCCACTCACAACTCCGCAAGGAGTATGATAATCATGTGTGCGAGTCACGAAAAATATCCAGAGAAACCACAGAAAAGCTGGACGCCATCAAAGACGTGGTAAACGGCATTGCCGAAAAACTCAACACACACGTTGAGATCCACAAGGACCGGGAAAGAAACCTGCGAAACCCTCGCCGCAAACCACCAAACAACGAAGACTAACCCGACGGCGTTTTTATTTTCGTCAATCGCAAATCGTCAATCGTAAATCGTCAATCGTAAATATGCTCGCCTACATCAAAAACCGCATCAACCAGCAATGGGAGTTTTACTGCAAGGTGGTAAAAAACAACTCCGGCGTAAGCAGCAAGAACTATGCGCTGGTGGCAGGCGTAACAATTGCCAAATGGTGGGCACTAGTGTATTTGCCGGCAATGATCTTTCTGGATCAGTTGTTTGGCTACACCCCCATGATCAACCTTTGGAGTGTGGCCGCCCTCATAGGCGCCATTGAGGCTATACTGGCAATACTGATCCTGGGCAAAGTAAAAAGTGAAAAGTACGAACGCAGACACACACACTATGAAATCAATCAGGAACATCAGGCTGAGCACTAATTTCATGCTGTACGAGTTCATTGAGGCGCAGCTTCCACCCAAAGCCGTTGCGCTAAACTGGAAGCATATCAATGAGTTTAAAGAAAAGGAAACCGAACGCCTGGCCCATTTCCTGCAATCGCTGCGCAACTCAATGAACCAGCGGTTCAGGTCGCAAAACAACGGCAATGAAATTGGCATACGTATCACCAGTGGCTTTCGCTGCCGTGCCTGGGAGTTGTATCGCAACCGTAGCGGCCAAAGCCAGCATTGTGTTGGTGTGGCTGCCGATATACAGCCCACCGGATGCAGCCCCGGGTTGGCTGTTCAAATCATGGAACACTACTTCAGGGTGTATAACCCACGGCAAGGCGGGCATTTTGGCGGCTTTGCCATCAAACGCCCAACCATGCACAACGGTAAAATAAAACTCATTGGATTCCTGCATTACGATTTACGAGGATATATAGCACGATGGGAGTATTAACCAACAACCCTACTGCATCATTTATCCTCTGTAGCTTTAGCGAAAGAGGACTGCAACACAATAAATAATGAAAACCGCCCTCACCACCATCATCATCCTGCTCGCCCTGATTTTCATTCAGCGCGAATGCAACCGTCCGGATCCCGCGCCACCGGAACCCGACACCATCCGCATCACAAAGGTTGAGTATGACAGCGTGCTGGTTGAGAAAATAATCAAACAGTTTTATCCGGTTCAGAAAATTGTGGTCAGAGAAATCCCCGCCAATGTTGATACCATGGCCATCCTCAAAGATTACTTTGCCAAAAACATCTACGACCGCACTTTTATTGACGATACCACCGCCCTGATCAGGGTAATTGACACCGTGCACCAAAACCAGCTCTGGGGTTCACGGATCGAATACAAAAACCGCCAGCCTGTAACCATACACGAAACCTACATCATCCATCCACCGCCCCCCCAACGCTTCCAGCTCTATGCCGGCGGTTTCGTAACCGGAAATGCCCAAAGCTTTGGGGCCGGTCCCGCAATCTTCGCCAAAACCCCACGCGATCATTTATATGGAATAGGCTACAATCCCTTTAACAACACCGGCCAAATACACATGCTCTGGAAAATCAGCTTACGAACCAGCAACCAGTAACCAGCAACAAGCAACCCTGATGAAAACCCTCTCAATCAACAGCCGCCCAATTTGCAAACTCCCCGAAAAGTGGAGCGAACTCAGCGCAAAACAACTTTTGCAAATTTGTTCGCTTACTTTCAGCTCGCCCGATAATGTAAGCCTTACAACACAAATGCTGCTGCTTTTTGCCGGGCTAAAGTTTTGTCAGAACCGCCGGCCTGTAATGGTTGATGGCATCCCACACTGGTACCTCAAGCAAAATAAAATCAGGATAGGCCTTACATCTGCTGAGGATCTTGCCTTTGCAGCTTCGCCTCTGCATTTTATTTTTACCGAACACAAAGGCCGCAAGGTTTTTGAAAGCAAGCTGTATAAAAACCTGCTGCCCGTTATAAGCGTTGGCCGTAAAAAACTGTATGGCCCCGACAGTGCTTTGTATAACATCCGCTTTGCCGAGTTCATGCGCCTCGAAGCCCTGTATGAGCAATTCATGAAAACAGGCGATACAGAGATACTTGATAAACTTATTGCCGTACTTTACCGCCCTCGCGATAACGGCAACCCCGAATCGTCGCCAAAATTTACCGGCGATGTGAGGATCCCTTTTAACGATCATCTTGTTGATGCCAACAAAACCATTGCAAAGCGCATGAAACCTGAATATAAGCTTGCCGTGCGCCTGTTTTACGAAGGCTGCCGCTGGTTTATATTTAAAGGCTGCAAGCTGTTTGAAAATGCTTTTGGCGATGCCGGAAGCAGTGATAGCAACATGCCGGCCATGCTTGAGTTTACAAGGCTTGTAAACGCACTCAGCAACGACGATGCCAGCAAAATGGAACAAATACGCCAAACACCGGCCTGGGATATTTTTCACCAGCTTGAAGCCGTTGCACTAAGAAAAAAGGAAATTGAAGCTATGAACCATAAAAATAAACGCCATGTTTGATTTCATTGCCTACATGCGCAATGTGGCCACAAAACTCAAAGATATACGCCACAGCAGCGAACAAACCCGCTTTTACCGCATGAGCGGCATTGCCAGCCTGGAGGAAGTGCTGGCAAAAATGACACACGGACGATTTCCGGCCATTGTTGTTGAGGATAGCCTCGAAGGCCGCCTGGTTGACCAGAACAGCGATAACATACAAGACCGCGAATACTATGTGTTTTATATTTTCGACCGCGTTGAGTTCCTCAACCACGATGAGCGCGAAATTACCAAGCGCAAGCTCCGCACCATTGCCCGCAAAGTGAAAAGCAAAATGCTGAAAGATCATTTGAGCGATAGCAACCTGCAAACCAGCCACGGCCTGATAAACCTTGAAGCCGGCAGCATTACCTACCGCAATGTAGGCCCTGTGGGCGACAACCTTATTGGCCTGGCCGTGAGCTTTACGATCCTCGAAAACCCAAACCTGAAATACAACCCGGATGATTGGGATGAGTTTTTTTTTAACCTGAAATGGACAAATCAAGTTTGCGTGCAGGAAGAACCGGTGTTTGAATTAGCGTGGGATAACCTGGTTTGCGTTCAGGAGGAACCAGAGTTTGAATTAGCGTGGGATAATAAAATTTGTGTACAGGAATATGAGTTGGGTATTGGTGATGAATATGAAGGCGGTACTATATTTTACACACTGCAATCCGGTGATCCCGGATATGAACCCGGAAAGACAAAAGGCTTAATAGCCTACCCAGAAGATATATCAGGTACAAAACAATGGGGCGATACTTTACAGTATGTTAATGAAACATCACTAAACATTGGAACTGGAGCAGCTAATACAACGAGAATTGTATCTGTTTTAGGAGATTATAATATCGGAGATTACGCTGCAAAACTTTGTGACGATTTGGATGATGGAACTTATAGTGATTGGTATTTACCAAGCTGCAATGAGTTACAAAAGATGCAGATAAACAAAAATGTAGTACCTGGTATTACGCCAAATGGATTTTACTGGTCCTCATCTGAATACACTGAGGCAAGTAGTTGGAAAGCATGGATAATTGATTTTGGAACCGGAACCATGCTAGCCACTTATGATAAAAATAACGCTCAAAGAGTAAGAGCAATCAGATCATTTGAAATAATTAATACTTAAAAACATGGCATACATTAATAATGGTAATTACAGAGCGAAAACACTAACTGTTAACAAAACGATTAACAGCGTTAGTATTTCGGGATACCCAAAAACCTACAACATTACAGATGCATTCAGCACCTATGATGCGCTTACAGATGAGGAATTTCAAAGGTTATCCAACGAAGATTATAATACAAGGCTTGCTGCATTTTATGCATATGTTAACAGCGAAGATGGTTGTGAAGCCAACACATATGCATATGCCGAAGGCGAAGAACCTTTTGGTGAAGATGCCACTCTTTGCCCAATAGGTTAAACCAATCATATTACAATGAGCGATAACACCGACCTTAGATTAACCGTTGACGCCTGGGCTGATATTGTAACCGATAACTTTTTCGATAAAATTGAAAAGCTTAAGATCGGGTACAGTTTTCAGCTTGAGGACAGTATTGGCTATGAGCTGATAAGCAATGCCGGCGGACTGCCCGAGCGCGTTGAGTTCGCGTTCAACTATTACGGCAAGTTTTTGGATATGGGCGTTGGGAAAGGCGTTGAAATTGGCGCCGTAAAAGACCGCAGCGATCATGGCCGGCGGCCTAAAAAGTGGTACAGCAGAACCATGTATGCCCAAATCATGAAGCTGCGCGATATCCTTCAAAAGAAATATGGCCGCATAGCCGCCATCACCATCATTGAATACATAGATGATAATGCGCTGAAGTGGACAGGAACCCGGTTGTGAAGACCCAAATTCAAAATCCCAAATCCCAAATTCAAAGGAACAGCCGGTTAAACCACTAAACTTATAAGCTTCTAAACCTTATGTATTCATCCGTGAATCCGTGGCCTCTCTTTTAATTTTGAACTTTGAATTTCATAATCCTTCTTTCGTATTAGCCCGCGTATTACTTTATCCCTTATATTAGCGGCATTATTAACCAAAACCTACATCGCAATGAAAAAACTGCTTTGCATTTGCATTATTATGCTTTTCAGCATCACCATTTTTGCTCAAAAAAACAAACCGCAAACACCGGGCGATCACCTTCGTTATGCCTCACGGGTGCAGGCTGGCGGCACCATGCTGGTAGCATTGGGCTTTGTTGCTCATATTTCATACTTACGTGCACCCGACCGCTATGGCGATAGCTTTGCTTATTACGGCCCTACATTGGCTATGCTTGGCATCGGGTTGCATACCATTGCATTCTCTTATATTAACAATGCCGGCGTTTTGCTTAATGATGAGCTTTCATTGGGAGCCACCAGTGATGGCATTGGACTGGTGTATAAGTTTTAATTGATACATTATGGAAACACGTTACATTGTTCTACTCATTATTCTTATACCCATTGCCTGGCTTGTATTAAGGCCTGTTGTATTGTGGTATTACAAGATTTATGCGATTGTGGCAAACCTTGAAGATGTTGTGAAAGAGCTGAAAGAGCTTAACGATAAAATAAAGGAAGCAAAATAATTTCTATTCCCTTGTCGAATCCCGCACATTTTATATTACATTTGCGTCATAAAATTTAACGACCAAATGAAAGACATATCCACAACTTGGGAAAACCCTCTGCGCCCTGAAAAGGGCACGGCCTTGGTCGGCCGCTTTTATGCATGAGGGTTTTTCCGTTGGAGGACTTAAAATGTCAACACAAAACAACGCTACAACCGTAGCAACCATTAACAACGTAAAAATTGTTGTAATGGAAGACGGCAAGATGCCGTTAGTGCCAATCAGGCCAATTTGTGATGCGCTCGGCATCGCATATCAAAGACAAATTTCAAAGCTTCAAGAAGACGAATTCTTTGCTTCAACCGTCACCCTGAGGGTTACGGTTGCCGCTGACCAAAAGCAGCGGGAAATGGTTTCTT
>CAYTUA010000008.1:0-18524 GCA_964440855.1 uncultured Lentimicrobiaceae bacterium | reverse complement strand
TTGTGCTAAAAGTACAAACTATTCTTATATTTGACCTCTCAAAAAAACACACAGCTCCATGGATACTTCTACTTTAATTGCTTATTTGCAAGCCCCCCTTTTCGCAGTTTTGTTAATATTGTACCTGAAAGTTAAATTCGGCATCAAAAACTGGAAACAAATTGTCAAGGCTTTGGTTTTTGGTTTTCTTGCAGTTACCATACTGTTTTTGTTTGATGTTATCGCTGAAAGCACAGGTTACGATCAACTGAAAAACTTAAAGCGAAGCGCATTTTTCGCCTTTGTAATTGTAGGATTTGGTTCAGAGTTGGGTAAGTTTGTGCTCCTGCGCTATGTTTTTCTTAGGTTGAAGACCTTCCGTGGCCCCTTGGACGGTGTTATCTACTCTTTGTTTATATCCTTGGGCTTTACAATTTTAGCACTACCACTATTTGGTTTAGGTGTGTTTGCAAAGGAAGTCGATACCTTGTTTTTATTTACCTATCCCTTAGCGAATATTTGTTTCGCGGTAATTATGGGCTTTTTTGTAGGTATGGGGAAACATCGTAAAAACAGGCTTATCGACTCCCTTACGGGTTTAGGTTCGGCTAGTTTCTTTCACGGTTTCTATTATTTCGCCAATCTTACTTCCGACCGTACCATCTTGTTACTTTTTGGTATTGGTCTTTTCCTGATTGCATTTTTACTTGGTGTAAAATCCATCAATGTAAAGGAAGGGGATTCAGGGTCAGGAAGCAGGGGTTAGCAATGCCGTTGCTATGGTGATGTAAACTTTTTTTTTCGCTATGTCAGTTTGAAGCGTTTGCCGGGGAGTGCTGAAACGATACCGTCAAATTCCAGATTGAGCAACAATCCGGCAATTTTTGAGGAAGGCATCTGACTTTGGACCATAATATCATCAATCCCAGCCTCATTGGTTGCTTTCAGAATATCAACAATAGTTGATTCTTCTGTTGTAAATTCCCTGAACAGTTTTGTTTGCTTCACTTGTTTTGTCAGGTCCTCATCCCAACGCATAATGTATTTAATATCGGCGGCACTTTCAAGCAGTGCAGCACGGTTGGTTTTGATTAAAAAATTGCACCCTTCACTAAACCTGTCGCCAACCCGGCCCGGCAAGGCGAATACGTCCCTGCTGTATGAATTGGCAATGTCAGCTGTTATAAGTGCACCCCCCCTTTTTGCTGATTCCACTACAACCAACGCATCAACCATGCCTGCCACAATGCGGTTTCTTTTTGGGAAATTCTCCTTGTCAGGATTTGTTTGACTCATAAAATCAGTGAGTAAACCGCCATTTTCCAACATCCTTTCAGCCAAGGGCCTGTTTGTGTTGGGATAAATCCTGTCGAGGCCATGCGCAAGCACTCCAACTGTGGGGATATTATGCTTCACCGATTCTCTGTGTGCACAGCTGTCAATTCCATATGCCAGTCCACTTACAACAATCACCGAAAGGCTTGCCAGCTGTTCCACCAATTGTTCGCAAAATTGTTTGCCGTAACTGGTAGCGTTTCGCGTGCCCACAATACCAAGCACCCTTTGTTGGTTAAGGTCGGTTGTGCCTTTGTAATAAATCATTATCGGACTGTCAACACAGTGCTGGAGCCGTTTAGGATATTTTTTGTCCAGATAAAACAGGGGGGTGATCTGGTGCTTATCGATAAAAATAATTTCTTCTTCGGCCCTAATCAAAACCTTTTGATTCAGGATTTGCTGCAATGTAGATCCACCAATACCAGGAATTTTTTCCAGGTTTTTGCGTTTCTCTTTAAATACAGCTTCCGATCCCCCGCAATAGGCTATTAGTTTTTTGCCATTTACATCACCCACACCAGGGATTAATGTGATGCCTATATTATAGAGTAGTTGTGTTGACATGAGGGGCCAAAATTAGCAGAAAATTTTGGTAAATTTGCAGCACTTCAGCACAAATGCCATGAGCCAAAAAAGAATACTTATTTGCCCTTTGAACTGGGGTATTGGCCATGCGTCGCGCCTGGTACCGATAATTAAAGAATTGATTGACAGGGGGCAGGAAGTGATAATAGCTGCTGACAAAGCGCCATTGGCCTTTCTTCAATTGGCTTTTCCTGCGCTTGAGTTCATTGTTTTTCCCGGCTTTGAACCTTTCTATAGCAGAGGAAATACACAGGTTTTCAATACCCTTGCCTCTGTTGTTTCTATTCAAAAGGGGGCTGCTGCCGATCACCGTTTTGTTGAAAAAGTAGTTAAAACCAGACACATTGACGGCATAATTTCCGACAATCGCTTTGGGGCATATAGCAAGCAGGTGCCCAGTGTTTTTATCACGCATCAGATGCACATCAGTGTGCCCATGCTTTTGTCGCCTTTCAGGATTTTTGTTAATGGGTTCAACCATTATTTTATCCGACGCCACAATGAATGTTGGGTGCCCGATTATGAGTCAGCGCTAAATTTGTCAGGTAAGTTATCGCATCCGCCCATTTCTGGTTTGCCTGTGCATTATATTGGGCCGCTCAGTCGTTTTGCAACGCTTAATGACCTGCAATACAAGCCGACAAAGTATGATGTGCTCGCCCTGCTATCGGGGCCAGAACCACAGCGAACCCTGCTGGAGATGAAAATTATCAGGGAAATCAATGGCTTACCAATCAAGGTGTGCATCGTCAGGGGAAAACCCGGTTTTGAGAAGAAACTGAAACAAACAGATAAACTACATTTGTTCAATCATGCCAAAGACGAATTGCTCATCGATCTGATACAGACCTCCAGTTTTATCATTTCCCGGCCAGGTTATTCTACCATCATGGACTTGATTGCATTGAAAAAGCGGGCTTTTTTTGTGCCCACCCCTGGGCAAACCGAACAGGAATACCTTGCCAGTCGCATGCATAAAAATGGCTGGTTTAATTGCGGTAAACAGGAACACTTCGATGTAATGTATGCCTTAGCAGATAGCATTGGCTTTGAGCCACCAGTTTATCCGGACCCTTCCAATCTGATCAAAGACCGCATAACATCCTGGATTAAATCACTTTAAAAGAGCTGGTGTAGAAACTTCTTTGTGTTGTTTGCCCTATTTCTTAAATCAAGTTAAATAGTTCACACAGCAAATACTACCTTTGTATTTATAATCGTTCTAAACTATATTATTCATGCTTTTAATTTGGCTTAGATGCGAGGCGTCGAAAACTGCCGACATAGTATTCTGTTTCAAGGCTTTCGCAACGAAGCAGATGAGGTGAAGTAAAAGCACTTGCAAAAAGCAAAAAAAAATGAGTTTTTGCCAGTAATTGGTTTTAATGTCTCTTATTCAACTATATATGAATTTTTTTTGCTTTTTATGAATAATACAAGCTAAATACAAATGAATTAAATATTGCCTCACCATGCGCATTCATAAGGACCTAAAGATGGCTGATGTTATTCATCTGAACCATCATTTGCTTCATGTAATCAATCGTTTTGGGATACAGCTCGGATTTGGCGACAGCTCAGTTGAAGAGGTTTGTAAGAACTACAATGTAAACCTTGATTTTTTCCTGGAGATTGTAAATACCTACCACGACCCTACTTATTTCCCGTTGGGGGATTTGCAAAAATTCCCTGCTTCTATGCTGATTAGCTATCTTCAAAAAACGCATCAGTTTTACCTGGAAGTTAAAATACCTGAAATTGAGGCTGCTATACAGAGTCTGATTGATCATGTTGCTTTTGAAGCGGATCACTTGCATTTGTTGAAGGATTTTTTCAATAATTATAAAAATGAGCTTACAGACCATATCAATAAGGAAGAGCAACGGGTATATCCTTATGCACTGTCACTCGAGAAGCAACTGAGGGGTAGTGGACATCGAAATGAAGAGAGTTTGCTTAGGTCCAATTACAGTATCCACGATTATGAAGAAGATCATGATGATGTGGAGTCCAAGCTGTTCGATTTAAAAAACATCATCATTAAATACCTGCCATCGCCGCTTGAAAGTGTGCGTTTCAACAGCATTTTGCACGAGCTTTTTGAGCTGGAAAAAGACCTGAACAACCATGGCCACATTGAAGACCTCATACTAATTCCCATTGTGGAAAGGATGGAAGCAGAAGTGGCTAAAATGATTGTTAAATAAAAGGTTATGAAGCAATTGCGGATTTTATTGATTGAAGAGTCATTCATTATCAGGGAAGGGGTTAAAACCCTCTTAAGCATGTTGGGAAGGCCTTACAGCATGGAGGAATGCGAGCGCCCTGGTTTGGAGCTGAGCCGGATGTTAAACAGGATAGAACCAAATATTGTTATTGTAAATCCCAATCTCCTAAAGGAGTATGCTGTTTACCCCCGAAAAATAAACAACAAGGCAGTGTTCTTTGTTTGCCTTTGTGATGATGCGGTGGAAGAGCAGGTGTCAGGGCGTTTTGATTTTGTTCTGCAAATAAAAACGGACAAAGTAAATTTGTTGCAGCAGTTTGAGAAAATCCTCGAAAAGGCAGATTTTGGAAGCAATCAGCAGGAATCAAATGCCCTGAGCGAGCGCGAAACTTCTGTATTAAAATGTGTTGCACTGGGATTGACCAACAACGAAATTGGTGACAAATTATTTATTAGTACCCACACAGTTATGACACACCGCAAAAACATCACCCGAAAGTTAGGGATAAAAACAGTAAGTGGTTTAACAGTGTATGCCATACTGAATAAGTTGATTAAGGTTGAAGAACTACAAGTTACTATAAATAAACAAGATGCGTGATGGGCAAGTCGAGAATTGCTGTTTTTTACGGAAGTTCAACTGGAAACACCAAAATGGTGGCAGATAAAATTGCTGAAAATTTTCAAGGCGCTCATAAAGTAAATGTTGAATGTGCAAACAAAAATGACTTGGAAGCGTTTGATTTTTTGATTTTTGGTGTTCCTACCTGGGGTATCGGCGATATGCAGCATGATTGGGAAAATTTCATGAAAACTTTGCAAAAAGCCAACCTTACTGACAAAGTGGTGGCAATTTTTGGATTGGGCGACCAAAAAAACTATCCCGATAACTTTGTTGATGGAATGGGATTGTTGTATGAAAACATTATGAATAAAGTGAAAGTAATTGGACACTGGTCATGCAAAGGCTATGATTTCAAGCACTCAAAGGCACTGAAAAACGATTTCTTTGTTGGGCTTGCAATCGATTGTCAAAATCAACAACATCTAACCCAAACACGCATCAACGATTGGGTTTTACAGATAAAGGGTGAATTGGAGGCTTCAAAGTTGGCACATGCCAACGAATTTTTTTAATTATTTTTGCAAATCATTTTTTTACTAATTTGAAATAGACAACGAATGGAAACGATAGGAATATTTTACGGATCAACCTCCGGGGCAACTAAATCAGTTGCGGAGAAAATACAAAAATCATTTGGTGACAAGGCTGAACTTCACGATATTAAAGAAGCTACGATTGATATGATTCAAGGTTATACCAACCTTATTTTCGGAACCTCTGCATGGGGAATAGGTGATATGCAGGACGATTGGGAAGATTTTATCGATGAACTAAACGAAGTTGACTTTAATGGTAAATCGGTGGCTTTGTTTGGTACCGGCGATCAGGATGAATACCCTGAAAGCTTCGTGGATGGCTTGGGTACTTTATATTGCCGTTTGCCTGATAAATCAGTTGTGGTTGGTTTGTGGCCAAAAGAAGGCTATGACTATTATTTCTCCCTTGCCGAAAAAGACGATATGTTTGTTGGTCTCGTTATTGATGAGCACCAACAGGCAGATAAAACAGATGACCGCATTGCCAAGTGGGTTGATACACTAAAAAAGGAAATGGTTTAAACCAACGATATCCGGTGCGCCTGATTTATAAAAAGACTTAGCGGGAATAAAAAAATCCGTGTCGAGTAGAACTGGCACGGATTTTTTAGTGTCCATAAAAAACAACTTATAAATCAGCGTAATGCTTGTAAAAAGCTGCAATTGTTTCAATACCTCTGTAGAAACTGTCAATTGGGAAGTTTTCGTTGGGTGAGTGAATCGCATTCGACTCGAGCCCAAAGCCCATCAAAACGGATTTTAAACCCAATATATCTTCAAAAGTGGAGATGATCGGAATGCTTCCGCCACTACGCAAGGGGATAGGCATTTTGCCATAGGTGTCGTTGTATGCTTTTTCGGCAGCCTTGTATGCTGGCAAATCAATTGGGCAAACATAGGCTTGCCCACCATGCAGTACCTTCACATTTACTTTTACTGATTTGGGGGCCATTTTTTCAAAATATTCCTTGAACATAACAGCAATTTTTTCGTGGTTTTGGTTGGGTACCAAACGGCACGAAATTTTTGCATGAGCTTTGGAGGGAAGCACTGTTTTGGCCCCTTCGCCTATATAACCACCCCAAATGCCGCACACATCAAATGTTGGCCTTATGCCAGTGTGTTCAATGGTGGTGTAGCCTTTTTCGCCTCGAAGTTCTTCTACATCAATTGCTTTTTTGTATTCTTCAATGTTTAGTGGAGCCTTGTTGAGCAATTCGCGTTCCTCAGGGGAGGCTTCCAGCACATCGTCATAAAATCCGGGAATGGTGATGTGGTTATTTTCGTCCATCATGGAGGCAATCATTTCGGCCAGCGTGTTGATGGGGTTGGCAACAGCACCGCCAAACAAGCCTGAATGCAGGTCGCGGTTGGGTCCTGTTACTTCTACTTCCCAATAGGCCAACCCACGCAAGCCTGTTGTAATGGCAGGGATGTCAGGTGCCAGTATTCCAGTATCGGAAACAATTATCACATCTGCTTTGAGCATCTCTTTGTGCTCAGCACACCATTTGCCCAGGTTGGGCGATCCAATTTCTTCTTCTCCTTCAATCATGAATTTTACATTGCAGCTTAAGCTATTGGTTTTTACCAATGTTTCGAAAGCCTTTGCATGCATAAACCCCTGGCCTTTGTCGTCGTCAGCACCGCGGGCATATATCTTGCCGTCGCGGATTTCAGGCTCAAACGGAGGGCTCTTCCAGAGGTCCAATGGGTCAACAGGCATTACGTCGTAATGGGCATAAACCAGAACAGTTGGCAGTTTAGGGTCAATAATTTTTTCGCCATAAACTACAGGATTGCCATCCGATGGCATCACAACTGCTTTGTCAGCACCTGCTTTAAGAATTGTTTCTTTCCAGTATTCAGCTGCTTTGATCATGTCAGGCTTGTGGTCGGCAATTGAGCTGATAGAAGGGATTCTGATAAGGCCAAACAATTCGTCCAAAAAGCGTTGTTTGTTCTCTTCAATGTACTGTTTAATAGGGGTCATCTTTAATTATTTGATTAGTAATAGGATTAATTTGGCCATAAAATTACTGCTTTTTCTTAGTTCACGGAAAGGATTTCTGGTTTTTCGAACCCGAAATTGTACTTTTTTAACCTGTTCGAAAGGATTAACTTTGCCGTTGAATGAAAATATACCCAGCATGACACGAATAAAAATTGCCATCAACGGATTTGGCCGTATTGGCCGCATCACTTTCAGGAAGTTGGTTCACCACCCTGCAATTGAAGTAGTAGCTGTGAACGATCTGGCTGACGCTGCCAACCTGGCCCATTTGGTAAAGTACGACTCGGTGCAGGGTGGCTATCCTGGTGAAGTAGCACATGACGAAAACCACATTTACATCAATGGCAGCAAGGTGTTGGTGCTATCAGAACCTGATCCGGCAAAGCTCCCCTGGAAATCCCTGGGCATTGATATTGTGCTGGAATCAACCGGCTTATTCACTGATCCACGCAAGGCGTTTTTGCACATTAGCGAATCAGGTGCAAAAAAAGTTATTATTTCGGCCCCTGCCAAAGACGATCACGAAAACGTAAAGTATATTGTATTGGGCGTAAATGATCACATCATTGACCGCAATGAAAAGATGATTTCGAATGCCTCATGCACAACTAACAATGTGGCCCCTTTGATTATGATTTTGAATGAGCTATGGGGCGTGGAAAAAGGATTTATTACAACGGTTCATTCCTACACCAAGGACCAGAATCTTGTTGACGGGCCCCATAAGGATTGGCGCCGTGGCAGGGCAGCAGCTTATTCTATTGTTCCTACTACCACCGGGGCAGCCAAAGCGGCCACAAAAATATTTCCACATCTCGAAAACAATCTGGGGGGTGCCGGCATTCGTGTTCCTGTGCCCAATGGGTCCCTCACCGACCTCACTTGCACCCTGGCAAAATCCACCAGCGTAGAAGCCATTAACCATGCTTTTAAAAGTGCAGCCCAATCGCGATTGAAAGGGATTTTGCAATATACCGAAGACCCGATTGTGTCGGCTGATATTATCGGCAATACCCATTCAGCAATTTTTGATGCCCGCCTGACCGCAGTTTTAGGGGATAAAAACAAACTGGTGAAAGTGGTGGCCTGGTACGACAATGAAATGGGCTATGCCAGCCGTTTGGTGGAATTGATCGAAAAATTCGACTGATGGATGATAAGAAATGTTGATTATCTGATTGTTGGGCAGGGAATGGCTGGAAGCTGCATTGCTTTTGAACTTTTAAAAGCAGGTCAAACTGTAGCTGTGGTTGATCAGGGGCCCGAAACAGCAGCTTCGACAGTGGGTGCGGGCATCATGAATCCCTTGGTGTTTCGCTATATCACCCAGAGCTGGAAAGCAGCTGAATATTTCGAAAAAGCCAAAGCTTATTATAGCTCTTTTGAAGCATACATTGAAAAGAAATTGCTTTTTAAATTGCCTGTCCTCAGATTATTGGGTGATGGAGAGGCCGTAAATTGGGCGGTAAAGGCCGGGCAAGCCAATATTGGAAAATGGACGAATGGAGAAGTCTGTTTTCCAATTAATAAAGAATGTATTACCTATCCCCATGGAGCCGTATCAGTTGAAGCTGCACGCCTTGATATGGGGTTGCTTACAAGTTCCGTAAAGACATTTTTAATCGCCAACGGGGCTTTCCTGAAGGAAGATTTCGATTTATCCTTGCCTTTGCATTTGGAATCCGGCATTGCTTTTAAGGGGGGCTTTGCGAAAAATGTTATTTTTTGTGAAGGCTTTCATGCCAAGGACAATCCCTTGTTTGACTTTGTGCCTTTCAGGCCGGTCAAGGGCGAACTGCTTACCCTCCATATCCCTGGTTTGGAATCAAGGCATATCATCAACCGTGATGTTTTTATTTTGCCTGTAGGTGATCAATTGTTCCGTGTTGGCTCCAACTACGATTGGGACGACCTTACGCTATTGCCCACCGAAATGGTCCGTAAAGTCTTACTTGAAAAATTGGACCTTTTTCTTAAACTGCCCTATAAAGTGGTTGGGCACCAGGCTGGTATCAGGCCTTCCGTTGCTGACCGAAGGCCGGTAATTGGCCGTCACCCAGACTTCGACAATATTTTCATTCTGAATGGGCTTGGTGCAAAAGGGGCCATGTTGGCTCCTGCCATGGCACAGCAATTGGCATCTCTTTTGCTATACAACATTGAAGTTGACAGTGAGGTGGATATAAGACGATTTCGGAAATGACCAGTAATCAAAACTGGCTTTTATCAAAAAAAACAGCATACCAAAGATTCCTTAAACGAGAAAAAGGAAATGCCTATGCAAGATTTTCATCCCTGTATTTTCTTTTTGCAATTGCCATGGAGGAGCACAAGATCAACCAATGTTGATATAACATTCTAATTATGTTGACCGGCTTTTCCATATCACAGATTAACTGCTTTCGTTCATAAGTATAAGGTCTGAATACTCCATCGCTTGAGTCTTGCAGCCTTTGCAATTGATTGAGGCAAACAAGGCAGCGGCTGACACTGGCCATAAGAATGTGCAATGACCCGCTGATGCTGCCATTAGGGCGGTTTATTTTGTAAAATTTATCAATGGTCAGATGCATCTGACGAATGAACTCATTCCTGAGTGCAACAATATCGTTAGCATTAGTAGCAAGGGTCATCACGCCCGATTGGAGGTCTTTGTATATATCAAAGATGTCGTTACCCAATTGTAGAAGAGCCCCAGCCTCATAAAAAGCTTCTTTTTCGCATTCAGTGGCTTGTGTTTCCAATGCTGAACGATAAAACAATAAGGAAACCCCACCTTTTAAGTACGTAATTTCTTTGATTTCATCATGACTTGGATTGTTGTGCTGCAATTGCCGAAGGCTCTGTTTTTGCGCATCAAATACCGGCCCACATGCCTCTCTGAAGGCAAGTTTGTCAGAAACTTGTTGCAATGCCTTACCTTCATACCAATACAGGAACAGTCTTTCAAAATCATTGGCAGGTTTCACTGAAGATGGATTGTCCATAAGCAAATAAATCCTTGATGGGTCAACATTCCAGCGATCAAAAAGGTCATCAAACATGCCGGTTATGCCCCCAAGATATGTAAGGGCCAGCCTTTCGCGGAAGCTAAGCCTCTTGCCCCTCAGCTTGGAAAACATTGTTCCAAGTACCGTAGGAACTCCAAGGGCATAATAATTGGTGATTTTTTTGATGTCTTGTTCTGTGATGGAAGAATCGCTCTCCGTTAAAAAGAACTTCACATCTTTCATCAATTCCTTTTTGATAAACCATTGCTGATAAAGCACTGAAAAACCGAAAATGATATATCGCGGAAAGAAACCTAAGATAAGTGCTACATGATGCTTCATAGGCTGTCAAAAGTAGAAACAAAACAGAGAAGCTATCCAAAAAAATATTAATTTTTTGACGGTTTCTTAGTGCTTAACCAGCTTTTGTACTGAAAATCCGGTTTCAGGATTTTTTAGCATTATGTGGTATATGCCTGGAGGGAATGGGCTTAAATCAATTTGAGTTTCTTTGTCGGAAATTGACTGATTGACAATTGTTTGTCCAGAATTATTTTTAACTGAAAGAGATGTGTTTGTTAAAGGTGTCTCGGTCAGTTTTATCGTAGCAAATTGTTTGGTTGGATTTGGGAATACATGGAAAGTTGCAGAATTTTCACTGAATACTTCAAGGGCAACAGCTGTTTCGTCAGTGATAAATTTAGCAATATACGGAAGCCGCCCTTCTCCCGAATGGGAAAGTGCTAAATCTCCCGAAAAATCAAGATCGCCAGAGAAAACGTGGGAGATATACAAATCCGAATTAAGTGCAGCAATTTGGCCAGAATATAGATGCGATAAACCATCAACTGTTTTTTCAACAACCAGGTTGAGGCTATGGTCAAAAAGCATCAATTTGTGGCTACTGAAGTCAAATGCATTTGAAGTATAAAAGGCAATATACTCAGGCGAAATGGCCATATCCGGATATTTGGTGCCACTTGTTGAAAACATGGGAACCTCTACTTCGTCCAGTAATTCCCCGTCAAGGGTAAATTTTTTCAGGTGATTAAGAAATATAAATGGCGAACGTTGCACTTCAATAAAGGCAAAAACGGCCTCATTATTCACTACAATTTTGCCATCCCTGTTGTTGTATGTGGTGTCGGTGGCTACCCATGAGGCAGTTAGTTCGGTATCGAGGGCCAACACAAAGCCAACATTTTTGTTTCCAGGCCTTTGAATTTCGATTGTATCAACTAACACGCTGGGTGCTGTTCCGTGGAATCCGCCGTTGAGATAAACCCAGCCATTTTGGTAGGCCATGTCAACAATTAGTGTTATGCCGGCTGCTATTTGTTTGGATTTGATTATGTTGCCTTCTGAATTGAAAATTATTATCCAATCACTTAAATTAAACTGTCCGCGTGTTCGCACCGCAATTTCGTTTTGGCCATCAACAGAAATATTGGTATGCCCCCCATATTTGGTGATGTCTGTGTGCAGCCAGATTAAGCTCCCTTCATGATTGATTTGCATCACAAACATAAAATAGTCTTCAAGCCCATAGGTTTGTCCCTGATAAACAAATGGTCCGTTTGATTGTCCTGTAATCACCACCCCATCAGTAACAGCAGCCATATCTCCTGCGATAATTGCTCCTGAAATGGTTTTTTGCCAAATAGTTTCGCCCGACGTGGAAGTTTTTAGCAAATAAGCATCCCCGGTATAAGGCAAACTTATGGGTGCATTGAATACACCCATAGCAAAAATGCTTCCATTGCTATGTGCTGTGAGTGCTGCTGTTTCGTTAGCGTGAGGAAGATCAAACGAGTTGGCCCAGCCAAATTGTTGTGCCGAAACCGACGTTAAGTAGGTAAGAGTACAGCAGAATAGCAAGAGAGTAAGGAATGTTTTCATATCAGATGTTGATTTTGGTCCTGAGTATTTGTTGTACAAAAAGGACAAGGAATATTTTGGTAATCACGTCCTTCAATACAAAAATACAGTACGAAATGAATTTAAACAATAGCTAAGGTGTTATTTAACAAATTGTTAACAGGAGATAAATATTTTCGCAGCAAACATTTGCAACCAATCGGGGTGAATTCTTTACCAGAAATGTTGGGTATTTAGCCTGTTTTGAATTTGAAAAACTTCAAATCGAGCGATTCTCCATCAAAGACGGCATAAGAAAAATTGCTTACCCAATCGCCCAAAATTATCAAACTGCTTGCTGCATTCAGGGGGTGATGAAGGGGAATATGGCGGTGACCGAATATAAAATAATGAATCTTGTTTCCTTCCAATAACTTTCGCTGGCAAAAGTGATAAAGCATTTCCTCCTCGGCTGGTATTGGTTTTTCCGCTTTTTTTTCGCGAGCTACATTGGCAATTCGGCTTTTTTTTGAAAAGTAAAGGCCCATTCGTGTTCCGATATCAGGATGTAACCACTTAAAAAGAAATTGGTTAGCCTTGAATTCAAATAGTTTTTTAAGTATTTTATAGCCGGTGTCACCCGGGCCTAAGCCATCACCATGCGCAAGAAAGAAATGTTTATTGTTGAAAGTCCTGATAACTGGTTTTCGGTAGAGCTGAACCCCAACTTCTTTTTGAAGATAATCAAAGGCCCAGATATCATGATTGCCTCTGAAGACATGAACTGGAATACCAGCATCGGTAAATTCGGCCAGTTTGCCGAGTAAGCGAACATAACCTTTTGGTACTACGGTTTTGTATTCAAACCAGAAGTCAAACAAATCGCCCATCAAAAAAAGTTCTTCTGTAGTGGATTTGATGCTTTCGAGCCAGGCAACCATCAGCTTTTCCCTCTTGAGGCTGGCACTATGATCAGGTACCCCCAGATGAAAATCGGAGGCGAAATAGATGTTTTTATGGGTTAGCAGCTTCAAGCGTTATGCGTTTAGAACAACTGTTCTTTTAATAACTCCTTAATGATGGTGGTCATTTTCGGCTGGGCTGTTGCAGCTGCATCCAGCACTTCCTCATGCGAAATTTCTACAATCTTGCCTTTCACGCCCAAGTCGGAAATCACTGAAACAGCAAAAACGGGAAGTTTCATTTGCCGGGCAACAATCACTTCCGGCACCGTTGACATGCCCACGGCGTCACCCCCAATGGTTTTAATGTAATAATATTCAGCCGGGGTTTCAAAAGTGGGACCTGTAACGGCAACATATACACCTTCGTGGCAATTGATATTGCACCTGCGGGCCACATGTTTGGCTTTGCGCAGGATTTCGGGGCTATAGGCATCACTCATATCCGGAAACCTGGGGCCAAACTCATCTATATTTTTACCAATTAAAGGGTTGGGCATCAAATTGATATGATCTGTTATAAACATCAGGTCGCCAATTTGAAATTCCTGGCGCAACCCACCACTTGCATTGGAAACAATAAGCAGTTGAATGCCTAAAAACTTCATCACCCTCACAGGAAAAGTAACTTCTTCCATGCTATAGCCTTCATAAAAATGAAAGCGGCCCTGCATGGCTATTACTTTTTTCCCATTGATGCGCCCATAAATCAGCCTTCCACTGTGGCCATGCACTGTTGAAACCGGAAAATGGGGAATTTCTTCATATGGAAAAATAATGGCATCCTCAATTTCATTTACGAGCCCACCCAAACCTGTTCCCAAAATAATTCCTATTTCGGCTTGTTCTCCAATGCGCTCATTGAGGTAGGCAGTTGTCGCCTTGATTTTCTCTAACATACTCGATTACTTGATTATCAAATTGCTGTCCTTTCGATTCGTGAAATTCTACCACTACAGGAACATAAAATAGTGGTAAATTTTTAAGTTGGCTAAAATAAGGAGAATCGATCAAACGCATGGCATCTTTTTCTGTAGTCACCATAATCTTGTTTTTGCTGAAGATGTCATCAAATGCAGCAATAATTTTAGCAATGTCTTTTTTGGTGAACACATGATGGTCATTAAACTTCATCATAATGAGGTTGTTGCACTGTGTGTAAAGATGCTCTTGTAAGGGGTATGGGTTAGCAATACCACAAAATAAAAGTATGTTGCTTAAAGTGCGCGGCGTATAAATTTTATTGTTTTTAAAAACGGGTATCATATTGCCATACTTCAGGTAGGAGAAATGCAATGATTGGCCTGGCCTTGGATTGATAATCTCAGTGAGGCGGCGCCGGGTGAAAGGGGAGAATACCTTGGGTGTTTTTGTCACCACTATGATATCCGCACGTTTTGATGCCCGCATAGTATCTCTTAAACTGCCAGCCGGGAAAAGAAAATCGTTTGGGTATAAATTGTGGAAATCGGTGAGCAAGATTTTTAAGCCGGCATTGATTTGACGGTGTTGAAAGGCATCGTCAAGCAAAATAATTTCGGGCTGTGGTTTGAGGGCTCTCAGTTTAGCAATCCCTGCATTTCTATTGGCATCAACACCCACATCAATGTCTTTGAATTTCTTTGCATATTGAAGTGGTTCATCACCTATGGTTTCAAAGGTTGAAACGTCTGTCGCCAAAACAAAACCCTTTGTTTTTCGCTTATAACCCCTGCTCAAAATGGCAAGCCGGTAATCATTTTGCAGCAATTTCACAAGGTATTCAATATGAGGTGTTTTTCCTGTGCCGCCAAATGATAAATTGCCAACGCAGATGGTCGGAAAATCAAATGTTTTTGATCGGAAGATGCCAATGTCATAAAGGAGGTGACGGATGTTCAGCACCAATTGATACAATAGGGATATAGGAATTAAAAGAATCCTTAACAAATCCATATTACCCCAAATTTACTTGCATGCATAATTTCCACCTTTTTTTTAGCAATGCAATGGAAAGGAATCATCTTTTAGCAGGCCTATCTAAGCGTGATAAATTCTAAGATGTTCGGCATGCTATTTATTCCCACCTCATTATTGTCAGCTGCAATACTTAAATGCGTTCCTTTTTCCATAAAATTTATGATTACTTTTGTAGTTAAAGCAATCAAAAATTATACGCCTCTAAATTACGAAAAAAAATAATTAATGTTACCTATTCGAAGGAATTAACAATTAATTGATCTATGAAGTTAATTAATTAATATATATTGAACAAACCATGCAAATAAAGATTAGCGAAATAATACAGTGCCTAAATGAATCAGCACCGATGGCATTGCAGGAAGCCTATGATAATTCTGGATTGCTCATAGGAGATCCAGAGAAATTGGTTGATAAGGCCCTGCTGTCGTTAGATATAACAGAGGCAGTCGTGGAGGAAGCTATCAGCAAAGGGTGCGGACTGATTGTGTCGCATCACCCATTGATTTTTAAAGGGTTGAAGCGGATTACACCTACAGGTCCGGTAGAGCGTATTGTTTTAAAAGCCATACAAAACGACATTGCCATTGCCTCGGCACATACCAATCTTGACAACGTAATCCATGGAGTTAATGGCCGCATAGCTGAAATGCTGGGTTTGGAAAAGTTAAGTATTCTCAGGCCATTGGATGGAATGTTGAAGAAACTGGTTACATTTTGTCCTTCCACACATGCTGATCGGCTGCGTGCTGCTATTTTTGAAGCTGGTGCCGGCCACATAGGTCATTATGATTGTTGCAGTTACAACCTCGAAGGCATAGGAACTTTCAGGGCAGGAGAGGAGTCCAATCCTTTTATTGGCGAAAAAAATGAAATTCATCATGAGCCGGAGCAACGCATTGAAACCATCCTGCCATCCTATCTTGTTCAAAAGGTGGTTCAGGCCATGATTGCTGCCCACCCTTATGAGGAAGTTGCCTATGATATTTATCCTTTGCAGAACAAGTTTGGCAAAGTAGGGGCCGGCATGCTGGGTCAATTAAAAAAACCCATGCCAATGGTTGATTTTTTTCGGTTTGTGAGTGAAACATTCAACAATAAATTCTTACGCCATTCCCCTCTTATTGATAAGCCCATCAAGCGGGTAGCTTTATGTGGTGGATCAGGAGCTTTCCTTATTCCGGACGCAAAGGCTTCTGGTGCAGATGTTTTCATCACAGCCGACCTCAAGTATCATGACTTTTTTGAGGCCGATGGCAAGCTGGTTTTGGTGGATGCCGGACATTTTGAGACAGAACAGTTTACAAAAGAATTGATTGGTGACATCATAAAGAAAAAATTTCCTAATTTTGCACCCCTGATTTCAGAGGTGAATACCAATGCGGTACATTACTTTTTTTGAAAAAATAATAATACATACATATGGCTACAGACAAGCAGATTGAACAGCAAGACCAACATTTAGAAGATCCTATCGAAGTAAGCGTTAGGCAAAAGCTTATTGCCTTGTACTCCTTACAAATGAACGATTCGCAAATTGACAGGATCAGGATAGTAAGAGGTGAACTTCCGTTGGAGGTGCAAGACCTTGAAGATGAAATTGCAGGCTTGGAAACCAGGATTGAGAAATACGAGAATGAAACAGAGGAGCTTAACAAAGCCATTTCAGAAAAGCATTTGAGTATCAAGGAGAGCAGGATGCTGATCAACAAGTATGAAGAGCAGCAAATGAATGTGCGAAACAACAGGGAATACGACTCCTTGTCGAAGGAAATCGAATTTCAAAACCTGGAGATACAGCTTTCAGAAAAGAGAATCCGTGAGTTTACCACCAAGCTTGAAGAAATTGATGTTGAGGTTGTCAAAGCAAAAGAAAAGCTGGAAGAGCGCAAAGGTGATCTCGATATAAAACAAGCTGAACTTCAATCTATTGTTGAAGAAACTGAAAAGGAAGAGTTGGAATTGCTCGAACGCTCAAAAAAGAGTGAAGAGGTAATTGAAGACCGGCTTTTGATGGCTTATAAACGCATCCGCAAGAATGCCCGCAATGGCCTCGCCGTGGTTCAAATTGAAAGGGATGCCTGTGGAGGGTGTTTCAATAAAATTCCTCCCCAACACCAGCTGGATATTCGTATGCACAAAAAAATTATTGTTTGTGAGTACTGCGGACGAATTCTGGTTGATCAAGAAATTGCAGAGGAGTACTCCTCTTAGTTGATTAAAAAGAAATAAATAAAGGGGATGGCCAGGTGGTTATCCCCTTTTTGTATTTTTACAGGCCTATGCGGAAAGGAATCAAATTATTTCTAATATTCATTGTGCTAAATGGAAGTGCTGCTGCACAGGTTTTTCATTTCAACAAAAACTGCATGGAGGCTTATCAGCGAATCCTTTCATTGCAATTCGATGCCGGACAGGCATACATCCAGGTGGAAAAGAAAAACAATCCATCAAACTTATTTCCGCTTGTACTCGAAAACTATATCGAATTTCTTGCTGTATTCATCAGCGAAGAAGAGGATGCATTCCGGCTGTTATCTGAAAATATAAAAGCCCGAACCACACAGCTTGGCAGAGGTGATGTTGAGTCACCCTATTACCGGTGGTCGTTGGCGATGATCAATTTGCAAGGTGCTGTGGCCCGCCTAAAATTTGGTGAATATGTAACAGCAGTTTTCGAAATACGACGGGCTTTTTTACTGCTGGAGGAGAACAGCAAGCTGCATCCTGCATTCGCCCCAAATGCTGCGGTTATGGGGCTGTTGCATGCCCTGGTAGGTACTGTGCCTCCTCAATATCAATGGGGTGTACGCATGGCATCGATGCATGGCACCTTGGAGCAGGGCCGGGAAATGCTGCATGCTGTTGTTGAGAATTCATCCGGTAAGGCAGATAAAAAACACCTGAGGGATGAGGCTTTATTTTTTCTCAGCTTTATCGAGACGAACCTGATGCCTGATAATTCTGGGGCTGAAAGATTGCTTGATCACTTTGATGCTGATGACGAATCAAATATGCTGCTGAACTATGCCAGGTCCAATATGCTCATGCGCCTGGGGCGCAATGATGAAGCCATCATCAGGCTGCGGTCGCGTTCGCAAAATGAAGCATATTTTCCATTCCACTATATGGATTATCTCTTGGGGGATGCATATCTGCGTAAGCTTGAAACAGATTCAGCGTCCTTTTATTTTCAGCAATTCCTTAACCATTTTAAGGGTATAAATTACAGAGCCGATGCTAAAAGAAAAATGGCGTGGGCAGCACTTATGGATGATGATAGTTTGGGGTATAAAAAGCTTATGGTTTCTTTATCAAAAATGCCTATCGGTCAGGTAGATGCTGATAAACAGGCACATCGTGAGGCCTTGCAAGGAATCAATCCAAATAAAGTTTTGCTTAAATCACGCTTGTTGTTTGATGGCGGCTATTATGATAGGGCGATTGCCTTA
>CAYTUA010000007.1:0-3551 GCA_964440855.1 uncultured Lentimicrobiaceae bacterium | reverse complement strand
GTTTTCTGATAAGCTCGAGCTTATGACAAAATGCCGTTCCAATGCCACCCATCACAAACATTTATATAACAAACTAGAGCAGCTAATTGACCCTGAAGAGGGGAAAGCAAATAAAAGAACAGCTGCCGCCCAGGCCCTGCATCACATAGCAGAACAGCAGCATCAACGCTCGTTGGTAGTCGTTTTCAGTGATATGATGGACGACCCGTCGCAGACCGAAGAAATGTTCCCGGCTCTGCGACACTTGCGCTATAATAAACATGAGGTAGTGCTTTTTCATGTTACCGATCACAAGCAGGAAGGACTGCTTGATTTCGACAACCGCCCTTACCGCTTTGTGGACCTGGAAACCAAAGAAACGATCAAACTAAACCCTGTCGAAATACAGGAAGCCTACCGAAAAACTGTCGAAAGCCGAAAAGATGAACTCAAATTGCGCTGTGGTCAATACCGCATTGATTATGTAGATGCAGATATCAATTTGGGTTTCAATAATGTATTGCTAAACTACATGATAAAGCGGTCTAAATTATTTTAAAAACCATTTCCTTATTTTAAAATAGACTCATTCTAAATTACGACAATGTCGTTTTTCAAGCAAACAGTTCAATATATTTGTGGATTAATTCAAGTATTAGGATACCGGAATGTCAGCAATTATCTTTTTGATTTTCATTTGAATACTCGTTGCAGGAGGTTTTTTAGCAGCCTTTATATGGGCGGTCCGGAGTGGGCAATACGATGATGATTACTCCCCATCAGTGCGTATGTTGTTTGACAATAAAAGCCAAAGGGATCAAAACGAACAGGACAGGGTAGCGGACAAGGAAAAATCGAATAAAACTGAAATTAAGCCAAAACAACAATAACCTAAATCAAATTTTATGGAGTTACAGAAGTTTACTTATGACAACAGAATCGCCCGCATGTTTTTAAATGCCACCGTCTTATGGGGTATTGTAGCCATGCTGGTTGGTTTGCTTATTGCGTTGGAGCTTGTTTTTCCAAGGCTTACACACGGGGTTTCTTTCCTTTCGTTTGGCAGGTTGAGGCCGTTACACACCAATGCCGCCATTTTTGCCTTTGTGGGCAATGCGATTTTTATGGGAATTTATTACTCCTTGCCCCGTTTGTTAAAGACACCAATTTACAGTCAGGCACTTGGCCGTATTAATTTTTGGGGTTGGCAGCTGATCATCGTTTCAGCCGCACTTACCATTCCTTTGGGCTTTACAGTGGGCAAGGAATATGCCGAGCTCGAATGGCCTATTGATATTGCCATTGCGATAGTTTGGGTAGTTTTTGGCATCAACCTGATCATGACCACCATTAAGCGTCGGACGAAGCATATTTATGTGGCCATTTGGTTTTATATCGCCACCTTTGTAACTGTGGCTGTGCTGCATATTGTAAATTCCATCAGCATTCCCGTTTCAATCTTGAAAAGCTACCCGGTTTATGCCGGCGTACAGGACGCATTGGTACAGTGGTGGTACGGGCACAATGCGGTTGCATTTTTCCTGACAACACCATTTTTAGGCCTGATGTACTATTATGTGCCCAAGGCTGCCAATCGGCCGGTTTATTCCTACAAACTATCGATTATACATTTCTGGTCACTTATATTTTTATATATCTGGGCAGGGCCTCACCATTTGTTATACTCTGCCCTCCCTGACTGGGCACAGGCACTTGGAGTGGTTTTTTCAGTTATGCTGATTGCCCCCTCCTGGGGTGGTATGATCAATGGTTTGCTCACCCTCCGTGGTGCCTGGGATAAGGTAAGGCAAGACCCTGTTTTAAAGATGTTTGTGGTAGGTATTACTGCTTATGGTATGGCTACATTCGAAGGGCCGCTGCTTTCGCTCAAAAGCGTAAACGCCATCAGCCATTTTACCGACTGGACCATCGCACACGTTCATATTGGTGCCCTCGGCTGGAATGGTATGCTTACTTTCGGTATGATTTACTGGCTATTGCCCAGGCTCTATAAAACAAAACTCTGGAGCGTGAAGTTGGCCAATGCGCACTTCTGGCTGGCAACAACGGGGATGCTTTTCTTTGCCATTCCGCTTTATTTTGCAGGCATCACCCAAAGCCTGATGTGGAAAGAATTTACAGAAGAAGGTTTCCTCAAGTATCCCAACTTTATGGAAACAGTGGTGCAGATATTGCCCATGTATTTCCTTCGTGTTTTTGGAGGCCTCCTTTATATTAGTGGTGTAGTGCTGCTCATCATCAATGTGATCAAAACAGCTCAAATAGGTACATTTGTTGCTACCGAAGAAGATGAAGCTCCATCCTTTAAGCCTGAATCGATCAGTGGCGACAGAGGGCATCGTAAGATTGAAGGCAAACCGGTATTGTTTACAATAATTGCGCTTGTTGTAATTTCTATAGGCGGTATTGTGCAATTCGTGCCCATGTTTATGGTCGAAAGCAATGTGCCAACTATTTCCGCTGTAAAACCTTATACACCACTAGAATTGCAAGGACGCGACATCTATTTGCGTGAAGGTTGCTATAATTGCCACAGCCAAATGGTGCGACCTTTCCGCTCCGAAGTAGAACGTTATGGCGATTACTCCAAAGCAGGGGAGGCCGTTTATGACCACCCATTCCAGTTTGGTTCAAAACGTACAGGCCCCGATTTGGCTCGTGCCGGAGTGCCGGGAAGCCTGGTGAATAAGCCCAACTCATGGCATTACAACCACTTCCTCGATCCACAGAAAATGATACCTCAATCTATAATGCCACCCTATCCGTGGCTCATCAAACGTGATTTGGACATCAGCACAACACCCAAAAAAATCAGGGTGATGCAAAGTCTTGGCGTACCCTATCCCGCTGGTTACGACCAAATGGCCAATGATGATTTGATGAAGCAGGCCAACAAAATTGCGCAGGGCTTGCGCAACGAAGGTATTGAGGTGGCTGATACCAAAGAAGTTATTGCCTTGATTGCTTATATTCAGCGATTGGGTGCTGATATTCATCAAGTGGGATCGTTATCTTCAACCAATTAATAGAAACATGAGACTTGCACGTAATGTACTGGAAGGTGTTGGGGGGCTTGAGATTTTTCCGATCTTAGGCATCATTATTTTCTTTACTTTTTTTATAGGCCTGATTATATGGGTTGTGCGCATGAGAAGAAAAGATGCTGATGAATACAGCCGCATGCCCCTGAATAAGGATGAAGAGGAAAACCTTTCGCATAACGGAGATAAATCGTGAATTTTTTGAAACAACAAATAGTACAGCTATGACAACAGAAAAAAATCCATCGGACAAGCATAACGAAGATTATGAAATAGACACCCTGACCAACGACCGCCTGATGAAAGACCATGAATACGATGGCATCAGGGAATTGGACAATGGACCGCCATCCTGGTTCAACTGGCTCTTTATACTGACCATTGCCTTTGCAGTAATTTATTTGGTGAGGCTTTGGGTGTTCAGGGCCGATGACCTGGTACAGATGAAAGAATTCAACCAAGAAATGGCTGAAGCGCAGCGCAGGGCCCCCGCTCCAGTAGATGCAGGTG
>CAYTUA010000006.1:0-5513 GCA_964440855.1 uncultured Lentimicrobiaceae bacterium | reverse complement strand
TTTCATATAGTGAGTTACGCGATCAATCAGCCTTTCGTCAATAGGGAAATCCGGAAAACCTTGTGAGAGGTTTACTGCCTGATGTTCCTGTGCAAGTTTTGACATAACAGCAAAAATGGAAGTGCCTGTCTGCGATAGTTTTGATTGCAAATTACCGTTGAAATAGGGCATGGTGTTCTGTTTTGTTTGTAACCTACAAATATAAGGTATTTCCCTTTTTATGAAGGAAAGAATCAACAAGCCTTATTCAGTCGCGGGCATATATCTAAATGATCGGCCTGATTCATTTTGATGTATTGTGAAGCTGTCATCAGCAGCAAATAATTTTCTGTCAAATCACAAAAATCAATTGAATCAGTGTACTAATCTATGCTTGTTTGGTTTAACTTCTGTCAGGTCAATCAATCGGAAAAATAACTAATTTCGTATGAGGAATGAGCACGCAAACGACATCAATTATCATGGGAGGAAACACGCAATCCAAGTTATGTAAATTCCGGGTTACCGCTTGCATTACTGCATGCTTATGGGTTCTTTTATTTTTGATAATGCAAGAAGCATCTGCACAACCCGACTACAGTTGGTGGAACCAAAAGCACAATTGGGATGGCCATACCCATTGGACGAAATATTATATTTATTCGCCTGGCTATTTCGGCCCCAATGCCCTTCCCGTACCCTCAATTCCAGATGGGCGGCTGGGTATTAAGAGTGAACTGGAATTTGGTTGGGCAGGTTTTTTTGCCCCTGGCGAAACCACCCTCAATGGCTTCAGCCGTTTGCGTTATATAATTGGTAAAGGGCTTGCTGCTTTCGAACTCAAATACGTTTTTCTTGAATACTACAAGACGGATACCTTGCTGCGCGACGAGCGTTTTGCCCGCAGTTTTGATGTGGAAGGATTTGCTGTTGGGGATGTGCACATCGCCACCATGATTACCCTGGTCAGGGATAAAAAGTGGCCTGATATGTTGTTGAGGGTGAACTTACAAACAGCTTCGGGCAGTAAATTAAGCGATGCCCGCTATATAGATGCCCCGGCATATTATTTTGATTTAATTTTTGGCAAAGACTTGATAAACAGAAAAGAAAAGCCCTATCAATTGCGTTTATACGGAAACATGGGTTTTTATGCCTGGCAAACCGGCTATGCAGTCAACCGGCAAAACGATGCCTTGCTGGCAGGTATTGGCTTGGCCCTGATTAAGGATAAGCACCGCTTATCAGCAGAAACCACCGGGTATTTTGGCTACCTTGAGGAGCGCGACCAGCCTATAGTGCAGCGTTTATCCTATCAATTCAACGAGGGCAATACAGTATTCAAACTGTCTTTTCAAAAAGGGCTGCAAGATATTTTCTACAACAACCTGAATATTTCGCTGGTGTATGTGTTTTAGGTTGAAATTGCCATAAAGTCAGTTAGTTAAGTTTGAGCAGGATTTTAGTTAGCTACATTTTGTTTGTCTCAGGAATTGATTTTAGCACAAAAAAAAGTAACTTCTTTTCTTCGGGTTCAGGAATGATTGCTACTTTTGTAACTTAGAAACATTATAAATAACCTATTAAAAATTACTTGAAATGAAAATGACAAACAAATTATTTCTATTGATTGCCTTGATATCCATGTCTTTGGTTTCGTGCAACAAGATTAAGGAAGCCCTGGTAGTTGAGTTCGATGCAGTTTTTAAAACGGACCTTAATGCCATTGTTAGCCCCGGCACCTTAAAGGCTACCGATGGTACTTTTAATGTTAGCTCAACCATCGATCCGATGTCAAACCCTGATATGGCACTTTATTCAGAGTTGATCCAAGAGATTAGTATTACTGAAATCACAGGTGAAATTACCAGCATAACGCAGCCCACAACGCTTGAAACAGCCACAGTTACAATGTCTTCTTCAGGCTACTCGGATGCGTCATGGAGTTTTAGTGATGTTGCCTTGAACGTAGGCGCAACGCTTACCCTTGACAATGCCAATGGGCAATTCGACAATATGCAATCCATCCTGGAGTCGGGCAATGAGTTTACCGTGGAATTGAGTGGCACCACCAGCGACGATGAACTTGAGTTTACGATGGAAATTACCATAACAACAACTGTTACAGCGAGCCCGTTATAGGTTTTGGTTTTTTTTTAGTTACCCTCTTTTATAAAAGCCAGGCACTGCGGACAAAATCCGGGTTCTTTTTGGTCAATATCCTCCACATAGGTGCTTGATTGCATCACACAGGGGGGTAGGTAGCAATGCTTTAGCCCCAGGGTGTGGCCCAACTCATGTATAATCTCCTTTTTAAAACGCTCGAATAGCAGAAACTTGTTGGGCTTCATGCCATAGTACTCATTCTTCAGCCTGTGCATGGAAGCAATACCAGTGCGTCCGTTCAGGAATGCCTGACCAAAAATGTAGGTAAGGATGGGAATAAATAAATCAACGGTGAACAATCCCATCACTTTTGTTGCTTCGGGAGGTGCCATAGCATCAACCACCTTGATCAGCTTGTTGCCGTCGTATTGTCGCCTGCGTGGATCAAAATAATCGCCCATGTCCAAATGACCCTGGATAAGGCTTACAGGATAATTCAATTCACTGGCAATTTCAGCAGCTATGCGCTCCAGAAATTCCATATCAAATTGGCCGTATGCGATTAATGTGATTGTATGCATTTTTTACTGACGCCATATCATGCCTTTCCATTGCAAGTCGAGTTGTCAGGCTGATTTGTTAGCTGACCCGAAATCACTTATTCCGGTTGCTTCAGGTCAAATTTTTTAATTTTGTTGTACAGGGTAACCCGGTCCACTTTCAGGGCTTTTGCTGATTGCGAAATATTCCACCCATATTTATTTAGTATTTGGCTGATGTGCACCTTTTCCAAATCTTCAAGGCTTTCATAGCCGCTAATAGCACTATCTTTGGCCAAAGGCAGGTCACTGAGCCTGATCTTTTTACCATCACCGATCACGATGGCCCGTTCAATCATGTTTTCAAGTTCGCGTACATTGCCCGGGTAATCAAATTCCTTCATACGGATTAGTGCTTGTTCGTCAATACTGATAGGCTCTTTGTTCATAGCCACACAATATTTCTTTATGAAGAAGTTAACCAATAGGGGGATATCGCTGGGGCGTTCGCGCAGTGGCGGCACATTGATGTTTACTACGTTAAGACGGTAATAAAGGTCTTCGCGGAAGGTGCCCTTTTCAACCATGCTTTTCAAATCGCGGTTGGTGGCACATATTACACGGAAATCTGAGCTGATTTCCTTGTTGCCGCCTACGCGCACAAATCTCTTTGTTTCGAGCACGCGCAACAGTTCAACCTGCATTTTTGCTGAAATAGTCGCAATTTCGTCCAGGAAAATGGTGCCGCCATCGGCCATTTCAAAACGGCCTTTTCGGTTGTACATGGCTCCTGTGAAAGCCCCCTTTTCGTGGCCAAACAATTCGCTTTCGAGCAAGCTTTCGGACAAGGCTCCGCAATGAACGCTTACAAGGGGAAAATATTTCCGGGGCGAATTGGAGTGTATAGCCCTTGCTATCAGCTCCTTTCCGGTTCCGCTTTCGCCTGTAATAACTACGGATGAATTGGATTGTGCCACACTCATCACTTCCTTCAACACCTGCTTCATGGGTTCACTCTCACCAACGATATCATCAACATTTTCAAGTTCGGTGAACTTTTCCTTTAGGGCCAGATTTTCCTGTTCAAGTGTGATTTGTTTGGCGGCATTTTTGATCAGATGCGAAAGCTCATCCGGATCGAAAGGTTTGGTGATATAATCAAATGCACCATCTTTGAGTGCTTGCACAGCCGTATCAACAGTTGCAAAGGCTGTCATGATAATGACGATTGATTTTTTGTTTAGTGTTTTGATTCGCCGGTGCATCTCCATGCCATCCATACCTGGCATTTTGATATCGGTTATGATAATATCAAAATGCTTGGTTTCAATAATTGAAAGCGCCTCTTTGGCATCTTCGGCACATTCAACATAGTAATCGTCTTCAATAAACCAGTTGTATAAGGAATCCCTTACGGATTCCTCATCATCAACAATAAGTAGGGAAATTTGCTTAGCCATTTTTTAATTCTCCTTATTTTTTATCAAAGGTAATGTGATTGTCATTGTTGTGAATTGCCCTTGCACCGATTGCACGTTAATTTTACCTTTATGGCTGTTTACGATGCCGTGAACGATGGAAAGGCCCAATCCGGAACCACCTGCTTTTTGTTTGCTCGAAAAGAAAGGCTCAAAAATATGGGGCAGGTCTGCCTCAGGAATGCCTGAGCCATTATCAGAAATCTCGATTCGGATATGGTCAGGGTCGGGATTATCAGTTTTGATAACGATTTCGCCATTCTCGGTGATGGCTTCCTTGCTGTTGACCAGCAAGGCAATACAAGCTTGTTTTATTTGATTGGGGCTGCAATAAACAAGGTCTTGCTCGGCAATAAAGTGCGAAATAAATTCAATATTGGCAATTTTCATGGGATGCGACATGATATTGAAAGTGTCGCGAAGTATCTCATGCAAGTTTTTGGCTTCAAAATCTTTTTGGTCTTTGCGCGAAAAGTCGAGCAAGCCTTTCACAATATCCCCACACCTTTTGGTTTCTGTTTCAATAATTTTCAGGTGTTTCATCATGGAGTCCATTTTGGGAGGGGGCACTTCTTGGTTGTTAAGTTGCTTTTGCACCAGCTTGGTGTAGGTGAGTATGCCCGTAAGGGGATTGTTAATTTCGTGGGCTACTGACATGGACAACTTGCCCAGTGATGCAATACGCTCAATATTAATTAATTCATTTTGAACAGCCCCCAGCTCCTCTGTTTTTTTCTGCACCTTATGTTCCAGCTGTTGCGACCAGTTTTGCAATTCGAGGTTGGCCTTTTCTAAATTGTCCAGCATATTGTTAAAGGCGATGGAAACAGTGCGAATATCTGATAATTGGTTTGGCTCCACATTCAGGCGCATTTTTTTGTCCCCGCTGGCAACTGCCTCACTTGCCAAAACAATGGCATTTAAAGGTTTTCGTATATTTTTGGTAGTAAACAGTACCAGAAAGGCCAGCAGCAGCAAAGTCATGATGGTTGCCAGAATAAAAAAGTCAACTGATGATTCGCGCAGGGCCGAGTCCAGTTCGTTAAGCGGGATTTTGATAATGAGTGACCCTAGAACCACATCCGTTTCGCGATGCACCCAGTGGCACTCCATACAGGAAGGTTCGTTCAAAATGGGTGATCGAATCAGCAAATGCCTTTCGCGTCGGTATTTGCCGAATAATCCCAGTCCGTCGGTTGAGTCGAGTACTACATAGGATTTTTCATCTATTTCTTTTGGCTCACCAAAATACCCTTTGAAATCAATAAGCCCGTTCAGTGAATCCTCTGCTTGTGTGGTATAAACCAGGCTGTCAAATTCGTTGTACATATTTACCTCATCGATATTGGGCAAGCGGTTGATCACATCCAGGGTGTTTTGCAGCACGGCTTTGTCGTTTTCAAGCATTGAA
>CAYTUA010000005.1:0-7602 GCA_964440855.1 uncultured Lentimicrobiaceae bacterium | reverse complement strand
CGCTTTGCAGCAATTCGAGGATAAGCTTTGTGCCTTCGGCGACAAACAGGCCATATTTTTTCCTGTATTTAGGTATGCGCAAGGCGTTGATGAGTTTTGCTTTGTTGCGTGTAATCATAAGGCAATAAAAAAGCCCGTATCGTTTGTGGATTCGGGCTTTAAAAATACAATATTTTAGTTTAGCTACTCAGCGAAAACTTCAAATTCGAGTTCAACAACTACTTCTTTGTGCAGTCTGATTTTGGCTTTGTATGTTCCCAATTCCTTGATTGCATCAGCATTCATAACAATTTTCTTGCGGTCGATTTCAATATTCCGATCTTCCTTAATGGCATTTGCAATCTGAACGGCATTTACTGATCCGAAAATTTTGCCTGAGGTACCTGCTTTGGCAGGGATACGAAGTTTCATATCTTTTAAACCACCGGCAATGGTTTCGGCTTGTGTTTTAACCTTTTCGGCTTTGAATGACTGCTGACGTTGGATTTCGGCAACAACTTTACGGTTCGTTGGGTTGGCAATAACAGCCATCCCTCTGGGGATAAGATAATTACGCGCATAACCATCTTTAACGGTTATGGTATCATGCATGAATCCCAGTTTTTCGATATCTTGTTTAAGAATTACTTCCATTTGATTGTTCCTCCTGATTATTTAAGTAAGTCAGCTACGTAAGGCATGAGTGAAAGGTGGCGGGCACGTTTCACGGCCTGGGCCACTTTGCGTTGGTATTTTGTTGAGGTTCCGGTGATACGCCTTGGCAACAATTTGCCTTGCTCATTCACGAACCTTAAAAGGAAATCGCCATCTTTATAGTCGATGTATTTGATGCGATTTTTTTTGAACCGGCAGTATTTTTTCTTCTTGGTATCAACTGCGATGGGTGTCAAATATTTAATTTCTGAATTTCCTTGTGCCATTGTTTCTTGTTTAAATAGATTACTGAATTTGTTTAGGCTTCACCTTTTTCTTTAGCGTCTTGCGCTTTTTTGCGTTTTTTCTCGTTGTATGCGACGGCATGTTTATCGAGCTTGACGGTAAGGAATCGGATGATGCGTTCGTCGCGTTTGAGCGAAAGTTCCAACTCAGCAATCAACTCGCCAGAAGCTTTATATTCTACCAAATGATAGAATCCTGTTGATTTTTTCTGGATGGGATAGGACAGCCTGCGCATGCCCCAATGCTCTTCGTGCACAATTTCAGCACCATTGTCTCTCAGGTATCCCTGATACTTCTTTACCGCTTCCTTCATCTGTTCTTCAGACAAAACGGGAGTTACAATGAAAACGGTTTCATACTGGTTCATAATGAAATTTGTTGTTAATAATGAATTAAGATTTGTAAAATGGAGTGCAAAAGTAGGAATTCTTTTTATATCCAACAATTATTTGAGCTAAAATTCTCAAAATGCTTGAGATATACTATTTTTGAAAGTGTAATCAGTGCAAGCACATGCAACATTTCGGCCAAAGCCATTGGGTTTTTTATTTTGAAGCCGGCTTTAGCTGGCTTCAAATTCAATGAGGCTTTCGACCGGTAACAATTGAATCTTTATTTTTACACAGCACTTGGCGCTACATTCTGTTTTACTTAAAACTAACTATCTCAAAACAACCATATGTATCATCATTAAAAAATATCCTCACCTCATCTGCATATTGAATCAAAATATCGACAATTGATTTTGTTTTTAGGTTTCCGGTACGTATCCAAATGATTTTTGGAGGGAAGCCAAATAATAGATTTAAGTCATTGAAATCAGCATCTTGTGTTACGATAATGTAATCATTTCGCTTTGCAAATTCCCATATCTCTTTATCAGTAGCATTTATCAATCCTTCACTTTTAACTGAAGTTGAGCCTGTATATGCCTCTGGAATCAGCTTTAAAATTCTATAGGAGATATTCTGATCAAACAAGAATCTCATACTGCAATCTGATAAATCTTGTTTTCCCTGTCGGCAGCATAACTCAATGCAGCATAAATATCTTTTTCGGTCAACTCGTCAAAATCAGCCAAGATATCTTGTATTGACATCCCGGAGGCCAGCCAACCAAGTATGTCGCTCACTGTTATTCTCATTCCTCTTATGCATGGTTTGCCCCCTCGTTTACCAGGTTCTATTGTAATTATTTGTTTGTAATCTAACATCTTAGAAAATTTTAAGTAAAATTACTGATTTTATCAATAACGGAAAGAATTAAGTTCCAAAAAACGAAAAAGCTTTGTAGTTTTCAAGAAATTCTATTTTTTTAGTAGAACCCTATACTCCGTCAAAAGAGGAATGATTTTTCAATTATCACTAAGATTCAAGAGTAGATTTTTGTGCATTCTTTACCAACAACTATTTGTAAAATCAATGGAATGACACGAAGCATTTTGGCTAAAGCCAATGGATTTTTTTTGTTTTGAAGCCGGCTAAAGCCGGCCCCGAAATCAACAACATCGTTATTATTGAAAGCTGCGCTTTTTAAAGGCTGCAAATATCACCGCCTTATATACTGTTCCTCATAATATTTCAGGTAGTTGCCCGAAGTTACCTCATCCAGCCATTCCTGGTTGTTCAGGTACCAATCTACTGTCAAGCGGATGCCTTCTTCAAACTGCAAGGAGGGTACCCATCCAAGCTCGCGTTGAAGTTTAGAAGAATCAATGGCATAGCGCAAATCATGGCCAGCACGGTCTTTCACATAGGTGATCAGTTTTTCAGAAGTGCCTTTATCACGTCCCAGCTTTTCATCCATCACCTGGCAAAGCAATTTGATCAGATCAATGTTTGTCCACTCGTTATGGCCCCCAATATTATAAGTTTCGCCATCTTTACCTTTGTGGAAAATCACATCGATGGCACGGGCATGGTCAATCACATACAGCCAGTCGCGCACATTTTCGCCTTTGCCGTAAACGGGAAGTGGTTTGTTGTTGCGAATATTGTTGATAAAGAGTGGAACAAGCTTCTCAGGAAACTGGTTTGGTCCGTAATTGTTTGAGCAATTGGAAATTACAATAGGCAATCCGTAAGTGTCATGATAAGCCCTTACCAGATGGTCGCTGCTGGCTTTGGAAGCAGAATAGGGGCTGTGTGGGTCGTAGGGGGTGTCTTCGGTGAAGAAGCCGGTTTCGCCAAGCGAACCATACACCTCATCGGTGGAGATGTGATAAAATCGCTTGTTTTCGAAATCATCTTTCCAATAAAATTTAGCCGCATTCAACAGGTTAACAGTTCCAACAATATTGGCCATGATAAACTCCATGGGGTTGGCAATGCTGCGGTCCACATGCGATTCGGCGGCCAGGTGAATTACATTGTCAAAACCAAATTCTTCAAATAATTTCATGATGTGGTCCCCATCTACTATATCAGCCTTGATGAAGTGGTAATTGGGTTTATCTTCCACGTCCTTCAGGTTAAACAAGTTACCTGCGTAGGTAAGTTTATCGAGATTGTAAATTTCGTATTGAGGATAGTTTTTTACAAATAGCCTGACTACATGCGAGCCAATAAATCCCGCACCTCCGGTGATTAGTATTTTTTTCATATCAATGGGTTGTGTTATTAGTTGCTGTTTAATTTAAGATAAAAGACAAAAGTACAAAGATAAAAGTGGGGTTGTTCCCTTGGATTTACGATTACTTTTGTGGTTCATTTCGTTCCTTTTATCTTTCTCCTTAAGTCTTTTACTTTCCCTTTCCCTTTCTCAAAACTTGCTCCCACTTCCAGGCCGAAGCTGTCATTTCGTCCAATGATTTCTTCGCTTTCCAGCCCAGTTCTTCATTTGAAAAAGTCGGGTCGGCCCATACCTGTTCTACATCGCCAGCCCTGCGTCCAACGATTTTATAGTTTAGTTTGCTCGCAGATACTTTCTCAAATGATTTGATTACCTCCAACACTGAAAATCCGTTGCCAGTTCCCAGGTTGAAAATTTCGAAAGGTTTTTTCATGTGTTTTTCAATCATCCTGCTCACAGCCACTACATGGGCCTGCGCCAGATCAACCACATGTATATAGTCACGTATGGCAGTTCCATCGGGGGTGTTGTAATCGTCGCCGAATACACTTAATTGCTGACGCAATCCAATGGCTGTTTGGGTTATAAAAGGTACCAGGTTGTTGGGCACACCCAATGGCAACTCGCCTATTATTGCTGATTCGTGCGCGCCAATGGGGTTGAAGTATCGCAGGGCAATGGCTCTTACCGAAGATGACCGGATGGTATCTTGTATAATTTCTTCCGAAATCTGTTTGGTATTGCCATAGGGCGATTCGGCTTTTTTAATGGGGGCTTGCTCCGAAACCGGCAGTTCATCTGGTTGCCCATAAACAGTGCAGGAGGAAGAAAACACCAGGTTGGGGATGTTGTTGTCTATCATACCTTGCAAAATATTCATCAGTGAAACCAAATTGTTGCGGTAGTACATCAATGGTTTATCCACCGACTCGCCAACAGCTTTATAAGCTGCAAAATGGATAACGCCCATCAGATCGTTGTGGCGAGCGAAGAAATCAGTTGTTTTTTTCTGGTCAACGAGGTCAAATTGTTCAAAATGTGGTCTTGTGCCCGAAATTGACCTTATTGAATCAACAACATTGGCTTCCGAATTTGATAAATTATCGACAATAACTACCTCAAAACCTTTTTGTTGGAGTTCAACCACGGTATGCGAACCAATATAGCCGGTGCCGCCTGTTACAAGTATTTTCATCTTTCAGTATATTATTAATTGTTAGTTGCTTTACGAACATGGTTATTTTCGAGCAAATATAACTCATTGCTTTCGGGGCAAAGGGCTTTGCCATTTTCATCAAATTGCAGGCGGTGGCCGTATTCGCTCATCCAGCCGATATGGCGGGCCGGATTGCCCACCACAAGGGCATAGGCGGGTACTTCTTTGGTTACCACCGCTCCGGCACCGATAAATGCAAACTGCCCGATATCATGGCCGCAAACAATGGTGGCATTGGCACCGATGCTGGCCCCTTTTTTCACGACAGTTCGCACATAAGAAGCTTTGCGCACAACAGCACTGCGCGGGTTTACGATATTGGTAAAGACCATGGAAGGTCCTAAAAAAACATCATCTTCACAAATAACGCCGGTGTAAATGGAAACATTGTTTTGGACTTTTACATTGTTTCCGAGCAATACTTCAGGCGAAACGACAACGTTTTGACCAATATTGCAGTTTTCTCCAATTTTGCATTTGGGCATGATGTGCGAAAAATGCCAGATTTTTGTGCCGGCCCCTATTTCACAACCTTCATCAATAACGGCTGTTTCATGGGCAAAGTAGCTGGCGTGTTCTGTCATAATACAGGCTTTTTGTTTTCAAATAATGAATGGCAATTTACACATTTTTTATGCAACGGCTAAAAAAAATCCCCGGCAGGCATTACCGGGGAAAATCATTCTTGCTGTTACGACTATCGCTTTGCAAACTCCAGCACGCTGGATGTGACATATCCCAAACTTTCTTCATCAAATTCGGTATGGATAGGCAGTGATATTACTGTATTGCTAAGTTTTTCTGTTACCGGAAAATCGCCTTTTTTGTAGCGGGGGTCCAGATAGGCTTTCTGCATGTGCAATGGTACCGGGTAATAAATGGCAGAGGCAATGCCTTTGGTTTGCAAATGTTCCATCAGTTTTTGCCTGTTCAGACAATGCGTTACCAATGTATATTGATGATAAACATGGTTGGTGAAGGTGGCAGTTGCTGGTGTTATCAATTTATCACTCGCTGCAAACGCTTGATTGTAATAATTGGCTGCCCATTGCCTGGCTTTATTATATTCGTCGAGGCGTTTCAGTTTAATATCCAGAATGGCTGCTTGTATGCTATCGAGTCTCGAATTAACACCCACATAATCATGATAATACCTCACTACCATGCCGTGATTTACAACTACCCGCAATTGAGCCGCCAATTCATCATCATTGGTGAAAATAGCTCCGCCATCACCATAGCAACCCAGGTTTTTTGAAGGAAAGAACGAAGTGCATCCGATGTGTCCGATGGTGCCTGCCTTGCGTTTTCGCCCATCTTTACTTGTGTGGTCGGCTCCAATGGCTTGCGCATTGTCCTCAATGACGAAAAGGTTGTGCTTTTTGGCAAGATCCATAATAGCATCCATATCAGCAGTTTGGCCAAACAGGTGCACGGGAACAATGGCTTTAGTCTTTGGTGTGATGGCGCGCTCAATAGCTGCCGGATCAATATTGAAGGTGTCGGGCAGCACGTCCACTAAAACTGGTGTAAGCTGCAGTAAAGCAATCACTTCGGCCGTGGCAATAAAGGTAAAGGAAGTGGTGATTACCTCATCACCCGGTTTTAGGTTGAGGGCCATCATAGCCACTTGAAGTGCATCTGTGCCGTTTGCGCATGGGATTACATGTTTTACGCCAAGATATTGTTCCAGGTTTTGCTGAAATTGTTTTACTGCAGGGCCATTGATAAAGGAGGCATTTGACAGGATTTCGCCTATTGCCGCATCAACTTCAGGTTTGATTTTTTGGTATTGACCCACCAGGTCAACCATGGGGATTTGTTTCATACAATGATTTTTTTGCAAAAGTATTGAATATCGGCTAAAGCCGAAAGGGTAAATCAATCAAGTGTACAGGAATATTTAGGATTATGGCAGCGGATCAGGTGTAGCGAAATCTTTTCTGTTGTAACCGCCGAATACACCCAAGCCCCCTTCTACATTGGTAAATATCTGCACAATTTCCGCAAACGGATTGCCATCAGAATTGTTGTATGCATCATAGCTTTTATGGAATTGATAATAGTTATAATCCATTTGCAACACATAAACAAAGGCCGAATCTATAATATCACTAGGATATTCACCTGAAGGGTCATCAAAACCAGGATAGCCTCCAAAATAACTCCAATAGGCAGCCCTGAACCTGTATGTTTTTCCTTCGCTGTCAGCAAAATACGGCTCACCCCGGTCAAGATACATTTCATAGCTTTGCATAAACAGGGTGTCGAAGGTTCCATTTTGCTTAAAAACGCCATATGATTTCACAAAAGCACCTGATCCATAGTAGTTTTCATTATTGTTTACGGGTGGTGTTATTTCCCAGTTTATTTTTAATTCCTGATTACCATACTCATCCGTAATTGTTTCGAAAGGATCGATTTGTATATGTTCCTTTCCGATCAGATGCACGGGCACAAAACAAGAAGCGTCAACCTTCATGTCTTTGTATTCAACAAGCAGGCTGTAGTCATAACCTGGTTCAACCTGTATATCGGATTGTAAAATGGTGTAGCATTGGCAAGTTGTATTGAAAGAAAGCTCTTTAAAATCTTCACCTTTTTGCGCCATACTAACTTTGGCCTTATCCCCAATGGGTGTTAAGTCCTGACCATTATCTATATAAGGAATTGATCGGCTGATGTGCACTTTGATAAGGCTATCGGAAGGAGCAATATAGGCAAACGCAACCAATTGGGAATCCGCGCCCGGCAAATTGATATTGTCCACCTCTTTGGTGAAGAATTCTTCACAGCCGGTAATCGTAATCAGAAAGAACAGACCCAGCAGGGTTTTGCTCAACACATTGCCTTTAAAAATCCTGGATAATTTATTG
>CAYTUA010000004.1:0-7250 GCA_964440855.1 uncultured Lentimicrobiaceae bacterium | reverse complement strand
CGCCATTGGTGCACATCGGCAGCATTAATAAGGCCGCCGCCATTATTCAATTCGTTAAAAATGTAGGTCATCACACTGGCAATATTGTCGTCGCTCATGTGCATGGCCGGCATGATGTTGTTGTAGTTGGTACCATTCACCGTAATTTCACCTTGCAAACCATTTAGAATTATACCGAAACCTTTGTCATCGCGTGCCTGCAAAAAGTCGGAATTGTTGAGTGGTGGAAATACGCCGGGCACTCCCCTTCCCTGGTCCATATGGCAAGCCAGGCAGTTTTGCTTGTAGAGTGATTCGCCTTTTTCGAGTCTTTCTTCCAGTGTGCGTTCACTGATTGCTTCCTCATTGGCAGCCTGGCGCTTGCCCACCTGCTGAATGGCACTGCCTTCGGGCAAATACACAGTTTCTTTTTCCTTGCCTGTGAACACCTCATGGTTTTCCTCGCCAACCACTTTAATCTGAGCGATGGCCCCTTTGTTAAAGGCCCTGAAAATACTGTGATCTACCAGATGCAGCGTACCGGGTACTTCACATTTAAATTCTACGATGGCCGATCCACCAGCAGGAATCAGCGTGGTTTGCACATTTTCGGTGTACATACTGCCGCCTTCGATATACACTTTGTCGAATATTTCGCCAATGGCATGAAAGGACGAAACCAGGTTGGGACCACCATTGCCCAGAAATAGACGGACGGTTTCGCCAACTTTTACCTGCATGGCATTTTCGCCGGCACTGGCTCCTACAGCCCCATTCATCACCACATAATCAGGATTTTCGTCCAAAGCTTTTTGCATATCAAACTCTTGCAAGCCCCTTTCACCAAAACGGCCGCTTGTATAAAATTCGCTTTGCATCACATAAAACTCATGGTCAACAGGCGACATTCCCGCCAAAGGTTCAACCAGAATAAGGCCATACATGCCATTGGCAATGTGCATGCCCACAGGGGCTGTTGCGCAGTGATACACATACAGGCCTTCGTTGAGTGCCCTGAAACTGAATTGTGCGCTTTTGCCCGGCGCAATCAGCGTAGCTTCGGCACCACCGCCGGGACCAGTAACAGCATGCAGGTCGATATTGTGTGGAAACATATTGTCGGGATGGTTGTGCAGGTGAAATTCAACCAGATCGCCCTGACGAACACGGATAAATTTACCAGGTACAACGCCGCCAAAAGTCCAGAAATTGTATTCAACACCATCGGCCAGGCGCATAACTTGTTCTACGATTTCGAGGTGAACAATCACCTTGGTGTTTGTTTTGGCCTGAATTCGTGGTGGCACCTCAGGTGCAACAGTAAGTTCGGCCATTACTTCGCCCCTAATCGGAGGCAAATTATCTGTGTTGAATTTCTGTTTGTCGCGCTGGCAAGCAAGGGCAAGCAGCAGTATTACTACCGCCAGCAAAGGCAACAGCAGCTTCGGAAAATTATGTATTGAGTTCATATTGATTGGGTTTTGATTATAATATATTAAGACCTGTTTATCTTTTTTTAATGGAAATTTTTTTATTTCATGATTACTGTTTTCAAATAAGATTTGCCATTACTCATCTCCGCAGCCAATTGCTGGATTGTTTGCTCACGCAAAAGCTGATTGAGTTTATCACGTACCTCGCTAAAATCTTCATGAATGGGGCAAGGGTGTTCAGCAGAACACCCTTTGAGGCCCAATCCGCAACCGCTGAGGTGGGCAACTCCATCGATAGCACTTACCACCTGAATAAGGTAAATATCAGGTGCTGATTTATCAATATAAAAACCACCATTGGGTCCTTTCGCAGATGAAACGATGCCCTGCTTGCTCAATATCTGCATGATTTTAGCAGTAAAATGCATGGGCGAGTCAATGGCATCTGCAATTTCGGTAAGACCTATTTTACGGCCCTCACCAGTCCGCGAAGCCAGATATACCAGTGCCTTGATGGCGTATTTACAAGCTTTTGAAAACATGGCAATTTTTTAGCAATTATACGACAAAACTGACTTTTCGAGGGCAATTGCTTTTGGAAAAAGTATATTGTTCTCTAAATGAATGTGTTTGTGCAAGTCTTCTTCAAAAGCCTTCAACTTGGAAAGGGCAACCATATAGGTATTGCAAGCATCAGATGGAATGCTGTACTGATTGGTGAGATCTGCAATTTTCCTGAATCTTTCCCCTTCTTTGTCATGTTCCTGAAGCATGAGATGGATGGGGTTGTTCACACTGCCAAAACCCTGTTTCTCAAAAGCAACATCCTGTTGTTGTGCTACCTCCATGCGTTTCACTGCCGGAAAAAGCACCACTTCTTCCCTTTTCATATGCTCCGTAAGGGCTTCGGCACTTGCTTCGAATTGGCGGAACACCTCCGGTAGCTCGGGATGATTTTCGCCATGCACCTGGGCAATTTTCTCGAGGTACTCCAATAATACAGGTATTTCGCGCCGCACAAAGGCATGGTGGGTATTTTGGATATAGTCGGCAAGAAATCCTAGCGGCCAGGCATTGTAATCGGTCATGCTTGTATCGGCCTTTTCAGCTAGCCTGTCCAATTGGGACCTGATATCCGCTTCGCATTGTTTATTCCCCTTGCAAGCTTCGGCAATGGTAATATGACCGCCACAACAGAAATCAATCCCAAACTTTTTGAAAACATCCGAGGCACGGTAATCTGCCGCAACAATTTCTCCTATTGTTATATTTTGATAATCAATCATTTTATCTATTTTTAAGCGTTAATAACGCAACAAAGATAACAATTTTATATATATAAAGATATTATTGTCCTTTTTTCTTTAATAAAAAAGGGCATCATATTACGGCAACAAACAAGCATCGATATACAGATTAATATTGTAGATTTGTAATGATTGTAAAAAAACCATCATGAGCACAAGCATCAACCGAAAACCCATCAAATTCCTGAGTGATCCCAAGCGAATAATTGCCCGGTTCTTCTTTCCGGGGCCTGAAAGGGTGCAGTCCATTATTGACCAGGTTTTTGCCATGCCTGAGGAAGCCGCGAGATTAAGCCTTCATCAGTCTTTGCGTGATTTTTCGGCCCGACACAGGAATATTTCGCGCCTTTATCAAAAGCATTTTGATAGGGTTTACGAAATCATGAACAGCCGCGTAGCTGATCTCAAAAGCCTGAGTGCGGAAAAAAAACTACTGATTGGCGCGTTCTTTACTTCGGAATATTCAATTGAATCAGCGGCATTTTTTAATCCTTCAATGGTTGAAGACCCGGATCAAACCGGCTTGCAGGAAGGCCAGAAAAGGGTCATCATCAGTTTCAGGGCAACGGGCGAAGGGCATATCTCTTCTATTGTATTTCGCGGCGGGGTGCTCGATGCCCAAAATAATTTGCAACTGATTCCGACCGGCAGGCTTATCGACGAAGCCGAAGCTATCAAAAACTACATTTACTCAAAAAAGGATTTCTGTTCGAAACTGCACGAAATGCATGCCGACAACGAAATGGTGAAGCATGTGATGGGTAAACTCCGCGATGAATTCGATTACAACGAATTGTACCGTGCCATTGACGAAACCGCAGGCGAATTGCAACCCAACGAAGCCCAAATGCACATGCTCAGGACCATTAGCTGGTTGGGCGATTCGCACTACGAAATAAGTTTCTCGCTCGATACAGGCATTTCCGACCGGGTTATATTTCCCATTGCAGCTGCTGAAAGCAATGGCATTGAAGATGCCCGCTTTGTGAAATTTACCGATGATGATGGCCGTGTACGCTATTTTGCTACATATACTGCTTACAACGGGTTTACCATTATGCCCAAACTGATTGAAACCAGGGATTTTTATAAGTTTAAGGTGATGCCCATTCATGGGGAAAATGCACAAAACAAAGGAATGGCCTTGTTTCCCAGAAAGATAAACGGCAAATATGCCATGCTGGCGCGCATTGACGGGGTGAACAATTACATTATGTTTTCTGACAACATCAACCATTGGGGGAAGGCCATTAAGATTCAGGGGCCAAAATTCCCCTGGGAGTTCATACAGGTGGGCAATTGTGGTTCGCCAATCGAAACGGAGTTTGGTTGGCTTGTCATCACCCACGGCGTTGGTACCATGCGCAAATATGTATTGGGTGCCATTTTGCTCGACCTTGATGACCCCACACAGGTGATAGGTCAATTGAGCGAGCCCTTGCTAAGTCCCAATGAAGAGGAGCGTGAAGGTTATGTGCCCAATGTTGTATATTCCTGTGGTTCAATTATCAGCAATGATGAATTGGTAATCCCCTACGCCATGTCGGACACTGCATCTACCTATGCTACTGTTTCGATGAACGAACTATTGACCAATCTGGTTCCCCACGACCTCAGGCAAGGCCGTCCCTCAAAAGACGCATCCAAAGCCCGTATATTGGTTGTAGAGGATGAAGTGATCAACCAAAAAATAATTTCAGGCATACTGAAATCAGAAGGTTATGAAGTAGAAATTGCACCTGATGGCATCATCGCCTTGATGAGGATTGGCCGCGAGCAATTTGACGTAATCCTTTCGGATATCGCCATGCCCAACTTTGACGGTTACCAATTGCTTGAATTTGTGAAGGAACACCAGATTGATATTCCGGTTGTATTTCTTTCGGGCCACACAAGCCCCGAAGACGAAGCCAGGGGACTTAGTCTGGGCGCTGCCGATTACATCCGCAAACCCATCGACCGGAATTTGTTGCTTATCAGGCTCGAAAAGCTAATTGCCAACACCAATCAAGCAAAATAAGGCTTGCTGATCAGGTGTGACAATAAATAGGCCACTGTGCTTTCTGCGCCCTGGTTCCTGTTGATATTCATCGATTCGATACCATCATTACACCCACCCGTTTGCCTGTCGAATAGTGGTATATCAAGTTCGTTGTGCCCTAAAAACCATAGAAATGATAGCTGCAATTTTTCGGTTGACCCTTCACCACTATCCAATTTGTGAAGTGCGTTGTATAACAATACCATGGCCATGGCATCAATAGGCTGCTGGGCAAACATTTCATAACTATCATCCAGGCCCAACCACTTTTTGTTTCCAATGGGTGTAAGGTAGCCGTCCTTAAAGCATTTTGATTCGAGGAAAATACGCGACTCATCTGCATACTCCCGGTAACGCTCAATCCCTGTACGCTCATAGGCCATATACAGTGCAGCCGGCAAAAGCCCGTTGTCATAGGTCATGGCGTCTTCAAACCAAAACCACAAAGGCTTGCGGTGTCTTGTGTAAACTTCGCACAGCTTGTTTGCCAGGTTGATAAGCAATTGCAAATGCTTTTCCTGATCAGGAAAGCGCAAGGTATAGTGGTAAACACCAAAAATAACATTGGCCATACCACGTGCATACCGCAAGCTGCTGATATGGGCCAATGAACAATTATACATTTGCATGGCCAACTGAAACATGGCATCATCGGGTGCAAATCTTATCAGATAACCCAACGACCAAAAAGCCCTCCCAAAGGCATCTTCCGAGTTCATCTGATCGTAATAGCTGCGGTCGTAAGTTAAAAAATTGATAAAATCACCATCGGATGTTTGCATGTACTTTAAAAAGGATAAGTACTTTATAGCAAGCTCTTTGTACAATTCATCCCCCATTTGCTCAAACGCCATAAGGCTCAAGAGCAGGGCACGGGCATTGTCATCAACACAATAGCCCGTTTTGTAGTTGGGGATGCTACCAGTGGCATGCTGCAACAAGCCTGTTGAATCAGTAAGCCTTTCCAAATGCTTTGTGGAAAAGAGGGGTAAAACTATCTTGTTTTTTTTGATCGATTTATTCAAATTACCGGCCAATTCGGCTTTATAAGCCTTTGCGTTTTTATTGCAGGCTTTTTCAAAAAGGTCCAGATAAGATTTACCAATAATGGGCCAACTGATAGTTTTGCCATAGTCATACGCTGCCTTTTGCATAGCAGCTAGCTGACTTTCGTCACCTAATAGTTGATTCAGCATCATGGCCAATGATTTCGAGTTGCCAAAATCAAACAGCCTGCCCCTGCCCTCGCTCAAAAGCTCTTCGGCGTGCCAGTATGGGGTTGACAGCACCGCACAGCCACCACCAACCGCATAACTCAGCGTGCCACTTGTGATCTGGGCTTTGTTGGGATAGGGTGTTACATACATATCGGCTGCCAACAGCCACGCCATCAGTTCTTCTTCGCTTAAATAACTGTCAACGAACTGTATGTGGTTTTCTAGCTTGAGCTCAGCAGCCAGGCTTTTTAAATAATTACGATACGATTCGCCTTCAGATTTTATAACATGCGGATGGGTTTTTCCCACCACAACATATACTAGTTCAGGATGTTGTTTAACGACATCAGGCAAGGCCCGAATAGCTGTTTCTATGCCTTTGCTCCGGCCAATCAAGCCAAAAGTAAGCATCACCTTCCTGTTTTTCCAATCAGCGGGTGTGGGTGGAAGCATAGGTTTCAAAGCTTCAAAATCAGGAACGCCATGTTCAATTCGTACAATCTTAGAAGAAGGAACTTCATAAATCTCTTCTAAAAAACGAACAGCCAGGCTGCTCATTACAACCACACAGGTAGCATACGACGCAATTTTTTTCATTACCTCGTGCTGGTGAAACCCCGGTTTTTCCAACACGGTGTGCAGTGTTACAACTATGGGAATACGCAAGGCGCGCAGCAAACCAAGCAAAAGCACCCCGCTATCACCGCCGAAAATCCCATATTCATGTTGTAGCAAGCAAACGTCAGCACCTGAATTGTTGATATAGTCAGCCATTTCAACATAGCCGTCCTTATCATTGTCGCTGAGGAATTTACTTACAAGAGGTGGATAATTGTATTTGGCAGTGGAATCGTTCATAGCAATTACTTCTACATCCAAAATTGATTTGGTTCTAATGTCAGCTTGATTAATGGCATCGAGCAAATTCTTGGTAAAAGTGGCGATCCCACATTGGCGGGGGGGATAATTACCGATACAGATTATTTTCATGACTTTGGTTGTTGTTTAAAATTCCCCATAAGCTATTGGCCCATGTCCATAACGAATTGATGATAAGCAGTTTTGCTTTGTTTTCTATGGGTCACCCCTATAGGCAAAACCCGCTTTGCCTCCGAAAGATACAAATCATTTCAAGGCAAAACAATGAAAAAGGGAATCAATTTAACAACCAAGCCCCAAGCGAATATTTACGCAGTTTGCACAAGGAGCCTTATGCCAATTTCTTTTTTATTTCGGTCAGCATCACCTCCGTCATGCTGTCGAGGTTGAACTT
>CAYTUA010000003.1:0-3955 GCA_964440855.1 uncultured Lentimicrobiaceae bacterium | reverse complement strand
GAGGATTGGTGATTGGTGATTGAGGATTGAGGATTGGTGATTGAGGATTGGTGATTGGGGATTGGTGATTGAGGATTGGGGATTGGGGATTGGTGATTGAGGATTGGTGATTTGGGAATGAGGATTTGGGATTGAGCGAGCTATTCATCAATCAACAATCTAATAATCAGTAACGAATATATTAAAAGATAAAAAGAGGATACAATGCTAAACAGATTAATAGATTTCAGTCTTAGAAACAGGCTACTGGTGTTATTTATGGCTTTCATCCTTTTGGTGGGTGGCAGCTATGTAGCAACTCAAATGGAAGTAGATGTGTTTCCTGACCTTACGGCCCCATCTGTGGTTGTTTTGACGGAAGCCCATGGGATGGCAACCGAGGAAGTGGAGCGTTTGGTAACATTTCCCATCGAGACAGCCGTGAACGGTGCAACGGAGGTTCGCCGCGTACGATCATCTTCAGCAACAGGCATTTCAATAGTGTGGGTTGATTTTGAATGGAATACCGATATTTTCAAAGCCCGGCAAATCGTAAGCGAAAAACTGGTATCTGTTGCGGAACGATTGCCCGAAAACGCCAGTAATCCAACACTTGCCCCACAATCCTCCATCATTGGTGAAATTATGCTTATTACGGTTTCCTCCGATTCAATCTCCCCTATGGATTTGAGAACTATTGCCGACTGGCAAATCCGCAACCGATTGCTTTCCATTGGCGGTGTTTCGCAGGTAGCAGTGATGGGTGGTGATTATAAGCAATATATCATTGAGGCCGACCCTGAAAAGATGGATTATTATGGGGTTTCACTATCCGAACTGCTTATGGCCTGCGACCACCTGAACCAAAATGCAACAGGTAGTTTTCTGAATGATTTTGGGAATGAATATGTCATTCGTGGTGTAATCCGCACCAACAATCTCGATGAAATTGGCAATTCAGTCATCAAAGTTTACAATGGCAACCCCATTTCAATTAATGATGTGGCCAATATAAAAACAGGCTCTTCACCAAAAATCGGGGCAGGATATTTGAACAGCAAACCAGCTGTGGTGATGACCGTTTTGAAACAGCCCAATACCAACACCTTGGTTTTAACCGAAAAAGTTGATGATGCCATTGCAAACTTGCAGGAAACACTGCCTTCTCATATTCAAATCAGGACCGATGTTTTCCGACAAGCAGATTTCATCACCAGGGCTGTGGATAATGTTACCCGAGCTCTTATTGAAGGTGGATTGTTTGTCACGATCATCCTGTTTCTTTTCCTGTTGAATATCCGAACAACGCTTATTTCACTGGTAGCGATTCCTTTGTCATTACTGGTTTCGGTTATCACACTGAAATATCTGGGATTAACTATCAACACCATGTCGCTGGGCGGAATGGCCATTGCCATTGGCTCGCTGGTTGATGATGCCATTATTGATGTGGACAATGTGCTGAAACGGCTCAAAGAAAACCACCGTTTGCCAAAAGCAGAACAGCAAGCCAAACTCACCGTTATTTTCAATGCCTCTAAAGAAATACGGGCATCCATTTTAAATGCAACTTTGATTATCATCGTAGCCTTTATCCCTTTGTTTTTCTTAACAGGAATGGAAGGCAGGATGCTGAAGCCCCTCGGCATTTCATTTATCATTTCGCTTTTTGCCTCGCTGGTGGTGGCCCTTACACTTACACCTGTACTGTGCAGCTTTATGCTTAGCAGCGATAAGCAATTGGCAGGTCACGAAAAGGGAAGCCGCTGGGTGCGCTGGCTCAACCAGGCATATGGTAAGGTATTGGAGCGTTCGTTAAACTTCAAAAAATCAATAATTGGTAGTGCCGGGCTGCTTTTTATTGCATCAATGTTTGTGCTTTTTAGCCTTGGAAGAAGTTTTTTACCTGAGTTTAACGAAGGTATGCTTACCCTAAGCACTGTTAGTTTACCCGGAATTTCACTTGATGAAAGCAACAAACTGAATCTCATGCTGGAAAAGGAAATGCTTGAGATGGAAGAGATTAACACTGTTGTGAGGAGAACAGGCCGAGCCGAACTGGATGAACATGCACAAGGCGTTTTTTCCTCCGAAATTGATATTCCTTTTACCTTAAGCAATAGGTCGAAAGATGATTTTCTTGAAGCATTGCGCAAACGACTTGGCACTGTAAAAGGTATTAATATTACCATAGGGCAGCCTTTGTCGCACCGCATCGACCATATGCTGTCAGGAACAAGTGCCAACCTCGCCATCAAGGTGTTTGGAACCGACCTGCAGAAAATGTTCTCGTTGGCTAACCAAATAAAATCAAGTATTTCCGATATCGATGGCCTGGTGGATTTAAATGTTGAGCAGCAGGTAGAAATTCCTCAGTTACAAATAAAGCCCAAACGCGAAATGCTGAAGCAATACGGCATTCCCATCAATGAATTTGCCAGATTTATAGATGTGGCCTTTGCCGGCGAGAAAGTGTCGGAAGTGTATGAAGGCAATATGAGCTTTGATTTGGTGTTGCGCTACAACAACCGCTACAGGCAATCAATAGAAGCTGTAAAAAACACCCTGATTGACACGCACGACGGTAAAAAGATTGCCCTGAAAGAAGTGGCGGAAATCGTTTCTGCTTCAGGGCCCAACACCATCAGCCGCGAAAATGTGCAGCGCAAGGTGGTTGTTTCAGCCAATGTTTCGGGCAGGGATTTGCATGGCGTAGTTACAGATGTTCAAAACGCTGTACGACAAAACGTCACTCTTCCCGAAAACTACTATATAGCCTATGGCGGACAGTTCGAAAGTGAAGAAAAAGCCTCAGGACTGCTTTTCTATACTTCCTTATTAGCCATTGTGATTATTTTCATGCTTTTATACATGGAATTCCGCAACCTGACAGTTTCGGCGGTGATTTTGCTCAACCTGCCCCTGGCCTTGATTGGAGGTGTAATGAGCCTGTGGTCAACCTCCGGCATGCTGAGTATTCCGGCTATCATCGGATTCATTACCTTGTTTGGTATTGCCACCCGGAACGGCATTTTATTGGTTTCCAGATACAATGCGCTTCTGGATGAGGGAAAATCATTATATGAAGCGATTATTCACGGCTCGCTCGACAGGCTGAACCCTATTTTGATGACGGCCTTAACCGCAGCACTGGCCCTAATCCCGCTGGCATTTGCAGGTGACAAACCCGGGAATGAAATTCAAAGTCCGATGGCGGTTGTTATCCTGGGCGGATTGTTCAGTTCCACCTTGTTGAACATGTTTATCGTGCCGGCGGTGTATTATTTGGTTAAAAGGAAAGGTAGGAATTGAGGATTGGGGATTGGTGATTGGGGGATTTATTCAACAATCAACAATCCAAAAATCAACAATAAAAAATTGGGGATTGAGGATTACTTGAGAAATAGAATATTCGATAATTAAGAGTTAAAAATCAAAAGCATGAAAAATACAATAATTATAATGCTCATTTTCATTTCAGAGCTTGCTGCTGGACAGTCATTCGATAGCTTTATGCTGTCTGTTGAGCAGAATAATCCACAGCTCATCACTTTGCAAAAGTGGCTGGAAGCAGAAGAAACAAAAGCAAAAAGGGGCATTTATCCCGCTAATCCAGAAGTGAATTACAGCCATCTTTGGGGCAATCCCTTTGCCGATGGCAACCAACAGGAGCTGGAAATTACCCAGTCATTTAAGTTGCCGGGTTACTATACCTCCAAATCTGCCGTTCAGCAGCTGAACTTTCAGCAGCAGCAGGCACTGGCTGAAAAAGAAAAAAGGGAAATTTTGCATATTGCAAGATTGGCCTGGTTCAATTTAGTCTGGTTGCACAAAAAGGAAGACTTGCTGAAAACAAGGAATGCGGATGCACAAAATTTGGTTGCCATCATGCAAGAGGGCTTTGAAGGAGGCGAAATTTCAAAGCCGCTGTTTGATAAAGCGCGAATATATGCTATTGACAATCAGACTGAATGGC
>CAYTUA010000002.1:0-8787 GCA_964440855.1 uncultured Lentimicrobiaceae bacterium | reverse complement strand
TGAATTCCGAAAAACTCTCTACTAAGTTGATGTTATCCATTGTTTTATAAAAATGTATTTGCGTTTGCTAGTTGAAACTGATGATTATTTTTGCCTCTTTAACAGCCTCAAACGGCAGCTTGATGGTGTCACCAATTTCCTGTTTTTTAATTTTGCTTTGCTTTTTGGTTATAAATGTTTCTAAAACCAGTTTGTCTTGCTCAATGGCAATCAATTTGCCTGTTATTTTGCTCTCGTCGTGGCATTCAATACTCAGCGAACGCCCGATATTTTTATGATACTGCCTTAAAAGCTGCAGCGGCTGGTCCAGGCCTGCCGACGAAACGCGAAGTTCAAAATCTTCCTCATCACGGTCGAGCTTGCTTTCGATAAAACGGCTCACCTCAATGCAGTGCGCAATGGTTAAAGCGCTGTCTGCATCAAGAAAAACAAGGATTAAATTCCCGTCCCTGACCAACACATCCACCACAAAGCGGTCGGTTCCCATCAGGGCTTCTTCGGCCCATGCTATAATCTGATTGCGATTAATCATTTTTAAATCTAATAAAAGAGGGGACTGTTGTCCCCTCATCTTTCTTTCCACCTATTCTAATAAACGATGCAAAAGTACAATATTTTGTTTTATGTCAAGCAATTGACACTAAAAATAAGTGACTTTTACCACTTTTTGTCTTTAGGGACAAATCCATATTGGTCCCCTTTTGCCAAACAAAAAAACCTGCTACGTTGTATCAGGTTTTTCTGAGTTGTCCGACAAGGATTCGAACCTTGACAGGCAGAACCAAAATCTGCAGTGCTACCATTACACCATCGGACAATTGATGACCGTAAAAACGGACTGCAAAATTAGTATTTTTTTGGATTTCCAAAAACCTGAGCCAGTTTTTTTAAATAAAAAGTGACAGAAAGCAAATTGCACAAGCTTTAGCCTTCGATATCAGTAGCCCCTGCAACTCCTTAAAAAACGTTAATAATATCAGTTTTTAGTGTAATTTTGCTCGAAAAACTTATTTTTGCCTAACCATCATGTTTTTCATAAAACCTTCATAAACAATGAATTTCAAAAAACTGAACAATCTCACCGGCTGGTTTGTCTTTGCGATTGCCACCTTGGTTTATTTTTTGACGCTTGAGCCAACTGCCGGATGGTGGGACGCAGGTGAGTATATCGCTACAGCCTACAAACTGCAGGTAGGCCATCCCCCCGGGGCACCACTTTACCAAATGCTGGGACGATTTTTCAGCTTGTTTGCTTTTGGCGACCAAACAAAGGCGGCCATGATGATCAATGCCATGGCTGGTTTGTCAAGCAGTTTTACCATACTCTTTTTGTTTTGGACCATTAGCATGCTGGCGCGCAAATTTATGCCAGTGGCCAATGACGAAGTTGGTTCAGTAAAGGGATATGCCATACTGGGTGCAGCAGCTGTAGGCAGCCTGGCATACACATTTACAGATTCTTTCTGGTTTTCGGCTGTGGAAGGCGAGGTATATGCCTTGTCATCCCTGTTTACAGCTGTGGTTTTTTGGGCCATACTAAGGTGGGAACGTCAAGCTGACAAACCCCACAACTACAAATGGCTGATACTGATAGCTTATCTGATAGGCCTCTCCATTGGTGTTCACTTGCTCAATTTGCTGGCCATTCCTGCCATTGTTTATATTTTTTACTTCAGGCGTTATACCCCAACAACAAAAGGTTTTATTGGCGCCGGACTTTTATCGGTGGCCATTTTGGTGCTGATTATGAATATCCTCATCCCGGGGATTGTAGAGTTGGCCGGACGCTTTGAAATTTTTACTGTGAATACGCTTGGACTGCCATTTAACGTGGGTACTGTGATTTATTTTGCTGTTTTGATTGGTTTGATTGTAACTGGTTTGCTTTATACAGCCCGCAAAGGCAAGGTTATATGGAACTCCATCATCCTGGCTTTTATGTTTATCCTCATTGGCTATTCATCCTTCTTTATGCTGATTATCCGGGCCAATGCCCCCACACCAGTGAATGAGAACAACCCCAGCAATGCCATCACCATGCTGGCCTACCTGAACAGGGAGCAATATGGCGATTGGCCGCTTTTGTATGGCCCCTATTATTCAGCCCCTATTGTAGATTATGAAGATGGATCGCCTGTTTATACAAAGGACAATGAAAAAGGGCGTTATGTGATTACCGATTACAGGCGGGGAACAATTCCTGTGTATGACGACAGGTTTACGACTATTTTTCCTCGTATGCACAGTACGCAGCGACAGCAGCATATTGATGTTTACAAACAGTATGTGGGCAACAAGGGTGTGCCTATACGGGTGCAGCGCGACGATGGTACCAGCGAAGTGATCATTAGGCCCACTTTTGCACAAAACCTTCGTTTCTTTTTTGAATACCAGGTTTCACATATGTATTTCAGGTATTTTATGTGGAATTTTGCAGGCAGGCAAAATGATGTGGAAAGCCAGGGCGAATACGAACACGGCAACTGGATAAGCGGCATCAATTTTATTGACAAGATGCGCATCGGCGACCAGAAAAATATTCCTGACAGCATGCAAAACCCATCACGGGCTAGGTACTATTTTCTGCCCCTTATCCTTGGGTTGATAGGTTTGCTTTACCATGCCAGGCGCGATATGTGGGACACCTGGGTGGTGTTTCTGCTGTTTTTCATGACCGGACTGGCCATCATCGTCTATTTGAACCAGTCGCCTTACCAACCGCGCGAACGCGATTATGCCTATGCAGCCTCGTTTTATGCCTTTGCCATTTGGATTGGTATAGGGGTGCTGGCGATTTATGAATTCCTTTCGAAATACATGGGCGAGAAGAAAATAACAGTTGGCGTTGTCACATTGGCTACCCTGATTCTGGTGCCCGGCATTATGGCCAAAGAAGGGTGGGAAGGACACGACCGCTCGGGACGCTATGCCACCCTTGATTTTGCTGTTAACTATTTGAAAGGCTGTGCACCCAATGCCATTTTGTTTACCAATGGCGATAACGATACTTTCCCGCTCTGGTATGCGCAGGAAGTGGAAGGCTTCCGCACCGATATGCGGGTGGCCAATTTTATGCTGGCCTCGGGCGATTGGTATGTGCACCAAATGATGTACAAGATTTATGAGTCCGACCCCATCCCCTTATCGCTTAGCAAAAAGCAATATAATAAAGGTGTGAACGAGTATATCCCTGTACTGGAGCGGATAGAGGGCCCTGTTGAATTGCGTGATGTAATCAACTTTGTGGCCGACGAGCGCAACGAAACCAAGGTGCCACTGCAATCGGGCGAACGCATCAATTATATACCCACACGAAAAATTAAAATTACAGTGGACAAGGAAGCCGTTATCCGCAGCGGAACCGTTCCCGAAGAACTGCACGATCAGATTGTAGATGAAATCACCTTTGAGATCAGGAAGAATGGTTTGTTTAAGAATGATTTGTTCCTGCTCGATATGCTGGCCAACAACAACTGGAGCCGTCCGATTTATTTTGCCAACCCCGGCAGCGTGCGCGATGCGCTGGATATTGACCAATATTGCCATATGGAAGGATTGGTTTACCGTTTTATGCCTGTGAAAGCCCCTGAGTATGTCCGCGGCATTGGTGGCGTTTATGCCAATGGGTCGTACGATGTGCTGATGAACGATATCCGCTGGGGCAGGCTGAACGAGCCCGATGTAACTGTTGACCGCGAAAGCTACCGCAACTCGGCACTGGCCAAGCAAAGCTATGTACGATTGGCACAGGCACTGATGAACCAGCAAAAGGCCGATTCGGCAGTGCAAGCATTGGACAAGGGCATAAAATACTTCCCCCACGAAAAGATCACGTTTGACTACTTTATGATTCCTTGGGTTGAAATTTACCTGGAAGCCGGTGCTACCGAAAAAGGCATTGACCTGATGCGTACAATTTTCAACCGCTATATGGACGATTTACGTTACTATAACAGTTTGAGCGGGAAGTTTGCCGCATACTACAGCAGCCACAGCCAGGAAGCTTTGGCAGTGTTGCAGCGGCTGGTGCAGGTAGCAGATCAATACAGGCTCAAGGATATTTCAGATGAGTTGGAAGAAGCCTTTATGATGCAGATGAATTTGGGTGGGATTTAGAAGGAAAAAGAGCGTTTTGCTTTATGTGTAATTATTTAGTAATGAGGCGTTTTATTGCAAATCATATTCCCTGAATTATGTTTAGGGAACGTTATATAATTAACATCTTGCATCGATGAATTTCAAATTGCTAAACAATTACATGGGTTGGCTGGTTTTTGCGATTGCCACCCTGGTTTATTTTTTAACGCTTGAACCAACTGCCGGATGGTGGGATGCAGGCGAGTACATCGCAACAGCCTACAAACTGCAGGTAGGCCATCCACCTGGGGCACCACTCTACCAAATGTTGGGGCGTTTTTTCAGCTTATTTGCTTTTGGCGACCAATCAAAAGCGGCCATGATGATCAATGCCATGGCCGGTTTATCAAGCAGTTTTACCATACTCTTTTTGTTTTGGACTATCACCCTGCTGGCACGTAAATTTATGCCGGTGGCCGATGGTGAAAAGGGTTCGGTACGCGGTTATGCCATCCTGGGTGCAGCGGCTGTGGGAAGCCTGGCATACACCTTTACGGATTCTTTCTGGTTTTCGGCTGTTGAAGGCGAGGTATATGCCCTGTCATCGCTGTTTACGGCTGTGGTTTTTTGGGCCATACTTAAATGGGAACGTATTGCAAATGAGCCACACAGTTATAAATGGTTGATTTTGATTGCCTATCTGATAGGCCTCTCAATTGGGGTGCATTTGCTCAATTTGTTGGCTATTCCTGCCATTGTTTATATTTTTTATTTCAAACGCTATACACCTACTGCAAAAGGTTTTTTGGCCGCCGGGATTTTATCAGTGGCCATCCTGGCATTTATTATGAACATTCTCATCCCGGGGATTGTGGAGTTGGCCGGTCGTTTTGAAATTTTTATGGTGAATTCGTTGGGCTTGCCATTTAATGTAGGCACTTTAGTTTATTTTGCTGTCTTAATTGGTTTGATTGTAATCGGTTTACAATACACTGCCCGCAGGGGCAAGGTTATCTGGAACACTATTGTCCTGTCCTTTATGTTTATCCTCATTGGTTATTCATCCTTCTTTATGTTGATTATCCGGGCCAATGCCCCCACACCGGTGAATGAAAACAACCCGAGCAATGCCATCACCATGCTGGCTTACCTCAATAGGGAGCAATATGGTACCTGGCCGTTGTTAAGTGGGCCTTATTATTCGGCATACGATGTGCCTTATGTAGGTTATGAAGATGATTTTCCGGTGTATGTAAAAGACAATGAAAAAGGCAAGTACGTGATTACAGACCATCGGAGGAGCCGCAACCCGGTTTTCGATGAACGGTTTACAACTCTTTTTCCACGTATGCATAGCAATCCCAAGTTGAACCCGGCACATGTTGGTATTTATAAACAATACGGGGGCAATAAAGGTGTCCCGGTGCGTGTGGTTAGGGAAGACGGGACATCAGGCATTGTGTATCGGCCAACTTTTGGCGAGAACCTGAGGTTCTTTTTTTCTTATCAGCTTAACCATATGTATTTCAGGTATTTCATGTGGAATTTTGCTGGCCGTCAAAACGATATCGAGAGCCAGGGAGGAATTGAAAATGGCAATTGGGTCAGTGGGATAAATTTTATTGATTCGTGGAGATTAGGTAATCAGCGGAATTTACCCGAGAGTATGAAAAGCCCGCACAGGACACATTATTATTTTTTGCCCTTATTGCTTGGTTTATTGGGCATTATATACCATACAAGAAAAGATATGCAAAGTGCCTGGGTGGTATTTTTGCTTTTCTTTATGACGGGTATTGCTATCGTAGTTTACTTAAACCAAACGCCTTATCAACCTCGAGAGCGCGATTATTCTTATGCAGCTTCTTTTTACGCGTTTGCAATTTGGATAGGGCTGGGGGCCCTTGCTGTTTACAGTTTCCTTTCCAAGTATATGGGCAGTAAGAAAATTACAGTTTTTGTAGCTACCGTAAGTACTTTGATACTTGTACCAGGCATTATGGCCAAGGAAGGCTGGGAAGGGCACGACCGTTCGGGACGTTACGCCACCCTCGATTTTGCCAAAAACTATTTGAAAGGTTGTGCGCCCAATGCCATTTTGTTTACCAATGGCGATAATGATACTTTCCCGCTTTGGTACGCACAGGAAGTAGAGGGTTTCCGTACTGATATGCGTGTAGTCAATTATTTGCTGGCATCAAGCGATTGGCATGTCCACCAAATGATGCGCAAGATATATGAATCAGAGCCTTTGCCACTGACACTTAAGAAAAAGGACTACTACAAAGGGGTGAATGAGCAAATACCGATAGTTGAAAGAATAAAGGGGCCTGTGGCGGTGAAGGAATTGATTGACTTTATTGCCAATGATAGCAACCAAACCAAATTGCCCTTGCAGAGCGGTGAGCGGATCAATTATTTGCCAAGCCGTAAAGTTAAAATAGCCATTGATAAGGAAGCTGTTATCAAAAGCGGAACAGTGCCAGAGCATTTACACCACCTGATTGTGGATGAAATGGTATTTGAATTTCCAAAGGGCAGCATCATGAAGAATGAATTGATGTTGCTCGATTTAATCGCAACAAATAATTGGAGCCGCCCCATCTATTTTGCAAATCCGGGAAGTGTGCGCGATTTGTTTGCGATTGACAAATATTGTCATTTGGAGGGAGTGGTTTTCAGGTTTATGCCCGTGATGGCACAGCATTATTACAAGGGCCTTGGGGGCATATCCGTTGATGGCTCCTGGGAGGTGCTTATGGAAGATGTTAGTTGGGGCAGGCTTCACGAGCCCGATGTTACAGTTGACAGGCAAAGCCAACTGAATGTTTCCCTTGCCCAACGCAATTATTATCTGCTTGCGCAAAGCCTTATAAATGAGAATAAAGCTGATTCAGCCATACAGGTACTTGACAAAGGGATTGAGTTTTTCCCTCATGAAAAATTCACATTTGATTATTTTAAGGTTTATTGGGCGGAGATTTACCTGCAAGCCGGTGCCACCGAAAAAGGCATTGCCGTGATGCGCACAACCTTCAACCGTTATATGGACGACTTGCGCTATTACAACAGCCTGAGCACTAAGTTTGCAGATTATTACAGCCCCCACAGCCAGGAAGCATTGACTGTGTTGCAGCGGCTGGTCCAATTGGCAGATCAATATAAGCTAAAGGATATTTCCAACGAATTAGAGGAAGCCTTTATGATGCAAATGAATTTGGGTGGGATTTAGTGTTCGTCTAATGCGCTTTGGAGGAGGAATTGCTTTCAACCAAATATACCGGAGCGGTGCCCCATCAATGGGAAATATTTTACTGATGAAGCTGAAGCTACAAGTTAGGGTTGCGAAGCGGATGCTTCGCAAAACGGGTACTACATTGGGCTATACACAGCATGAAAATCAAGGTTGCCTTGACCAAGAAGAAAGGTCTATAAAGCTATAAATAAGAAAATTAGAAAAGTTAATTCTTTCGCATGAAATAGTTCTACTGTGAGATAATTAATTTATTCGTGATTGGCACAGAATCGCACCAAACTTGTGTGATGTAAGTGCCAGGTTGCAATCCACTTAAATCAATCATTATATCATTTTGATAAAATTTCTGATGTAGTACCTTTCTCCCAAACAAATCATAAATTTCAATCAGTTTCTCAAGTGTGCATTCACTATCGATTTTTATTTGGCAAAAACCATCAGTTGGATTTGGATATAAATTTACAGTTGCTTTTTGAAGCGTTGTTCTTGTTGAAGTCAGGATTTTTAATTCTAAACAATCAGACTCATCAATACGAACATAAACGTTTTCGCCAGCCACTGTCAAGCATAGTAGAAAGTCAGGACAACAAAACTCTCTTTTGCTATGATTTTTATTCACCAAACGTGTAGCTGGCCCAAAGGGATTATAAATACTACCCACTCCTTCAATTATTGTATGTGAAACAACTAAGGGTCCGTTGCGATTTGAAAGATACTGAACACTACGGGTTTGGTTGTTGCTTATGACTATTTCTGAAATACTGTCAACAATAAATACACTGTCTGTATTGATTGGGTCAATATCCCAAAAATAGGCATCCAATATCAATGTATCACCTACGTTTGCGCTAAAGTCTAAAAGTAAACGTTCAATCGTTTCAGCCATATAATGCCTGATAATAAATACCCTTTTAGCAATAGTGTCTTGCCTTATTGAAGCGTACAATTCCCTGATCGTGTCAAAAGTTTCAGGGTTCAAAAAGTATTCATAGATATTTCTATAATTTTGGCCAAGAAGCAAGGTGTCAGTTTCAGTAGCAAAAAGGCTTGTCCAACTTTGTGGTGGAAAACCTTCATATATTCCATTTTGTTCTGTCCAAATGGCATTGGAATCTGGAAAAGGGATGTAATCCTGGCACTTCAACGCATTTTGAAATAGCAGAAAAAGTGAAATTATCAGTGGAAGTGAAATGTTTCTTTGGTTCATGATATTTTTATATTAAGTGTTATGCAAATCTATATAAACTGGTTCATATTTTAACCTTCCTGTTTTCAGCAAAAACCACTACCGCACCACTAACTTCTCCGCAACCCACCTTTCACCATCCCACACCCTTACCAGATACAAGCCCTTAGGCAAATGCGCCACATCTATTTTGTGGAATTGGCTGGTTGGCTGTGCCTTGTAGAGCAGCCTGCCTGTGGGGCTGTAGAGCTCTATTCTTGCATTTTCA
>CAYTUA010000001.1:0-5797 GCA_964440855.1 uncultured Lentimicrobiaceae bacterium | reverse complement strand
CCATGCCAAAAACCGGCAATCAGCATGGTGGTGATGCTGGCTGCTGTATAGAGCAGGTGATCGGTTTTCATGCCATAATAGCGGTCAGCCGGCATGCGTTTCGACAGCGCAAAGGCAACGGGCAAAAAGAGGTAATCGCGCAGCCAGGTGCCCAGGGTGATGTGCCACCGTTTCCAGAACTCGGTGATGCCAACTGACACATAGGGGTTGTTGAAATTCTCCTTGATCGTAAACCCAAGCATGCGTGCCAGGCCGATGGCCATATCGCTGTAAGCTGAAAAGTCGAAAAATATCTGGAAGGTATAGGCAAAAGCGCCAATCCAGGCCATTTGTGCCGACATCAATTGCGGCTCAGTGGCAAAAATATCGTTGGCATGTTGTCCCAACACATTGGCAATAAGCATCTTTTTTGCCAATCCGAGCGTAAACCGGAAAAAACCGGTCAGTCGGTCGTCGATGGGGGTGAAGTTTTCCTTTTTACCCAAATCGTTCGCAAACTCCTTGAACCTTACAATGGGACCGGCCAGGATTTTCGGGAAGAACATTACAAAAAGGGCATAGTCCGTCAGCTTTTGGGCAGGTTCGCAACTGCGCCGCGAAACGTCAATCAGGTAGGATAACTGCTGGAAGGTGATGAAGGAGATACCCACAGGCAGCATGATTTTCAATACCGGCAAGGCCGACGCACCAAAAAGGGCCAGCAAACCATTGAATTGCTCAATAAAAAAGCCCGTGTATTTGTAATAAACCAGCAAAGCCACGTTGAGGATGATCAGTGCAAGCAGCCATGTTTTTCGCTTTTTGCCTTCAGCGGCATGCATCACATTCCCTAAGTAGTAATTGGCAATGATTGATCCGATCAAAATAAAAATGAATTTCGGCGCACCCCAGTTATAAAACAACACACTGGCGAGCAGGGCCACATAAGGCTTCAATTTGCGTGGTACGGCAAAATAAAGCAGCAAAAATGCCGGAAGAAAATAAAGCAGGAACAAACTGCTGCTGAATACCATAATTGGGCTGTTTCAAAAATGAAAGGCAAATTTAGCAGTTTATGCTATTGGTAAGACAAAAATCGTTTGATGATTGGTTTCCAGATTAAAAATCTGTCATTCTTTAGTCGGGAGTCGTGAGGCAATAGTCGTGAGTCGATAGTCTTGAGTCGATAGTCTGTCTTGTCCTGAAATAGGTTTACACAAAAAGTAAACTTAAAACAGGATTATGAAAAGAAAAGTAAACCAATTTCCGGACGAGTCACATCGAGTCAGTAAACCCTAAATCAAAAAAGGTTTGCAGTTTGCAGATCAATACACCATAGGATATCTCCATGAGCCTGATTTGGTTCTGAACAAATTTTTGATATTGCATAGTTCCTTCAGATTAACTACTTTTGTATTTGCATTAACACCAAATCCTTATGGACTTCGAAGCCATTCCTTTGCAAAAAAGTAAAAACAGTCAATCATTAAAAATACCTAAAAGGTTATGGATTGATGATAGAAAGGTATTTGTTAAAAAAATTGGCAACGCCCTGTATATCATTCCATTTAATGACCCCTGGGCAAGCCTGTTCGAAGGCGTTGACGCATTTACTGAGGATTTTATGCAAGAAAGGGGTGAGTCCATTGATCAAAAACGTGATTCGCTCGACTAATGGAGTATTTGCTTGACACCAATACCTGTATCGACATCATTAAACGAAAACCACAAAAAGTTTTGCTAAATTTAAGCAATTAGCCCCTGGAAGCGTATCAATATCAAGTATCACCCTTGCTGAACTACAATACGGGGTAATGAAAAGTATGCACCCAGCAAAAAATTCCGAAGCTTTGCAGAAATTCCTCGTCCCCCTGCAAATTGTTAATTTTGATTCTCTTGCCACGATCTCCTATGGACATATAAGGGCATCATTGGAGCAAAAAGGAGTTCCAATTGGACCGCTCGACTTTCTAATCGCAGCCCATGCCCTAAGCCTAAATCTAATTCTGGTTACGAATAACGAAAGGGAATTTAGACGTATTGATGGATTAAATATCGAAAACTGGGTAGTTTGAATACCCCAATCAAAGACCTTTAACTTTTCCTGATTGCTGATCTATGATTTAGATGGTTAAATAGTTGTAAGTCGATAGTCGTCAGGCGATAGTCTTGAGTCGATAGTCTTGAGTCCAAACTCAGCAATCTTCAATCAAAAATAGAAAATTCGATTCTCTGCTAAGGTTTTTTCAAGCTTTGGGTTCCATTAGCCTGATCAATTTATAAAATTTTGTTACGAGATGTTCAAAGACCAACCGCAGATTTTTTTAATGAGGGAATAGTGCATTATTTCCGAAGTAAAAAAATCGAGGACGGGTTTAGTGCGCAGGTAGTTGGACATCACAGTAGAAAATTTGTGAATTAATCAGGTTAGATTAGAATCAGTATAAATTGAAAAATTATATGGGCTAAATAATATTAAACCCTGCATTTTTCAGTAATTTTGGCTTAAGCTAACAACTGACTAAACTATACTGCCCAGTCTTGTCATTTAACGACCTACAAACCAAATAATTATCTTAATAACAAAACCTAAACCAACCCATCATGGACAAATTATTCCGCAAAGATGCACTCAACTATCATGCCCTCGGACGTCCCGGGAAGCTCGAAGTAATCCCAACCAAGCCATACAATACACAGCGCGACCTTTCGCTGGCCTATTCGCCTGGTGTAGCTGACCCTTGTTTGGCCATTCACAAAAACCTGGAGGATGTGTATAAATATACCATGAAAGGCAATTTGGTGGCTGTTATCTCAAATGGCACAGCCGTGCTCGGACTGGGTGATATCGGTCCCGAGGCCGGAAAGCCTGTTATGGAAGGAAAAGGGCTGCTTTTTAAGGTTTTTGCCGATATTGATGTGTTTGATATTGAAGTAAACGAAAAGGACCCGGAACGCTTTATACAGGTGGTGAAAGCCATTGCCCCCACCTTTGGCGGCATCAATCTGGAAGATATCAAAGCCCCGGAATGCTTTGGCATTGAAGAACGGTTGAAAGCAGAACTGGATATCCCCATCATGCACGATGACCAACACGGAACAGCCATCATCACTTCTGCTGGCCTGCTCAACGCCTTGGAAATTAACGGTAAACGTATCGAAGATATAAGAATTGTTGTGAATGGGGCTGGTGCCTCAGCCATTTCGTGCACCAAATTGTATATTAAGCTGGGTGCCAAGCCGGAGAATATTCTCATGTTCGACAGCCGCGGCTTGCTGCACAGCAAACGCACCGACTTGAACGAAACAAAGATGCAATTTGTCCGCGACGTGCCGAATATGACCCTTGCCGAAGCCATGGTCGGAGCCGATATGTTCCTTGGTTTGTCAGTAGCCGGTGTTGTTAAAAAAGAAATGTTGCTTACCATGGCCGATCATCCCATCGTGTTTGCATTGGCCAACCCAACGCCCGAAATTCACTATGAAGAGGCCATGTCAACCCGCGACGACATTATCATGGCTACCGGCAGGTCGGATTATCCCAACCAGATCAACAATGTGCTGGGATTTCCCTTTATCTTCCGTGGGGCGCTGGACGTGCGGGCTTCTGCCATAAACGACGAAATGAAGCTGGCGGCATCCAAAGCATTGGCCGATCTGGCCAAGGAGCCTGTCCCCGAAGAGGTTAACATAGCCTTTAATGTAAACAACCTGCGCTTTGGCAGGGAATATATCATTCCAAAACCAACAGATCCCCGGCTGATAACAAAGCTGGCACCGGCAGTTGCCCGCGCAGCCATGGAATCAAATGTTGCCCGCATGCCGATTACCGACTGGGAAGCTTATGTTGAAGAGTTGCGCAAAAGGCTCAAGATTGGCAATCCGTTGGTGCGCCAGATCAAAACCAGGGCCAAACACAATCCCAAACGTGTTGTGCTGGCCGATGCCGAAGACTACAAGATGTTGAAAGCCGCCGAAATTGTGCTCAACGAAGGATTGGCCGAACCCATCCTACTGGGCAATATGGCCAAAATTAAGGCTATTATTCTCGAGAATGAACTGGAACTGAATGGTGTGGAGATTATTGATCCCCGTGACCCCCATCTTTCTGATACCAGAAAGAAGTTTGCCGAGATACTTTTTAATAAGCGCCAACGCAAGGGCATGACCTATAACGCAGCGCGCAGCCTGATGGCCCACCGCAACTATTATGCCCCCATGATGCTCGAAACCGGCATGGCCGACGCCATGATTTCCGGTTTAACGCGCAACTATCCCGAAACCATTCGTCCGGCCTTACATGTTATTGGAAAAGAAGAAGATGCTCGTATAGTTTCAGGGATGTATGTGGTGAACACCAAGGATGGACCTTTCTTTTTTGCAGATTGCACAGTGAACAAAACACCGTCGGTAGAGAATCTGATTGATATCACCTTGCAAACTTGCAGAATGGTGAAAGAGTTTAAAATCAAGCCCCGCGTGGCCATGGTTTCTTACTCCAACTTTGGATCGGCCGATGGTTTAGGACCTCAAAACCAGCGCGAAGCCGTTGCCTACCTGCATAAAAATCATCCCGATTTGATTGTGGATGGCGAAATACAGGTAAACGCAGCCCTCAATCCTGAGTTATTGGAGGATGTTTTCCCCTTCTCAAAACTGAAAGGTCAAGCTGCCAACACCTTGATTTTCCCCAATTTGTCGTCTGCCAATATTGCTTACAAGCTGATGCAGGAAATGGCCAAATTTGAAGTGATCGGGCCCATACTGAACGGATTGAACAAATCGGTGCATGTGCTGCAAATGGGCAGCGGGGTGAATGAAATTGTGAATATGATTACCATCGCTGTGCTTGATGCCCAGCGAAAAGCAAAGTAATCTGCTACAGAAATCAAACTGAATGGCAATTGGCCTCCTGTTTTGCGGAAGCCGGTTGCCATTTTTTTGCATCTACCTTCTGGAATAAAATGCAACTTCACATTGTCTAATTGTATGAAAACCACTTATTGATTGGAAACCTTAACCGAAGAACGTTTGATAGAATTGCTGCAGCAGGGTCATCACAAGGCTTTGACTGAAGTGGTGCGCAGGCATGGCACACTGGTTGCAAAGGTGGTAAAGGGGATGTTGGGCGATGTGCCCGAAGCTGAAGACGTGGGACAGGAAACCTTTATCCGCTTTTGGAACAATATTGAAAGCTACAGGCATGAAGCCAAAATAAGTACCTTTTTGGTGAAAATTGCCATGAACCTCTCACTGAACGAACTCAAGCGTCGGAAAAATCGTTTTTCACGCTTTGGAGGCATGAAGGAAAATGTGGAAGAAGTTATGAAACTGCAAAACCCTCCACATGATGAGGTATATGGAAACAACCAATTGGTGGAACATGCTTTAGCAAGCCTGGATACAGCGCACCGCTCGGTGGTTGTCATGCGTTTGCTGCAAGGGTATTCAAGCAAGGAAACAGCTGATATATTGAATGTTCCGCTGGGAACGGTTTTATCGCGCCTGTCGAGGGCACAGGACAAACTGCGAATAATTATTGACAAAACGACTATATGATGCAAATAGATTTTAAAACCTTATTGTACCGCTCTTTGGATGAAGAACTCACTGCCAATGAGCAGCAATTGCTTGCCGATGAGCTTATGCGCAACCCATCACTTCGCCAGGAAAAGGCTGAATTACAACGCTTCCGAGATCATTTGGCCAGCTATCAGCCATCTTTTTCTAATGGTTTTAGCGAAAATCTGCTTGACAAAGTCAAGGTTGGCAGTTTGGCCATTGCGCCCCGTCAGCTGGGTTTGATTTTTGCACGCAC